>DASYNQ010000149.1:0-7637 GCA_036008425.1 Methylocella sp.
CCGGACGAGCTTAGAATCAAGCGGGACTCTAGCCGCGTTGCGAGCCCGCGCCTGATCGAGCGTGTCAATGAGGCGCGCCGGATATTGGCTGCGCGGCGGTCTTGCCATGATTGACGAACTTGCGGTTGAACTTGCCGCCGACCCTGCCCTTGGCCACCTCGTTCTCTTTGGCTACCGCCACACCAACCTCGACGCGCCGTTTCACGAAAGCTTGATCGAGCATTACTGGGGAGACGCGGAGCAATTCGTGGCCCTGTGCTTCCGCGACGCGGCCAAATCCACGCTGGCCGAGGAGTGCCTGATTCTCGGGTCTCTCGTTCAGGCATTTCACTACGCCGTCATTGTTTGCGCCACAGTCGAGAGAGCGGTTCAACACCTCGATTCGATCAAGCACGAAATCGAAAGCAACGAGGTCATAGAGGAAGTCTTTGGAGATCAGCGCGGAGAAACATGGCAACAGACTCGAATTACCTTGGCCAACGGCACTTGCATCGACGCCATCGGCGCAAGCCAAAACACACGCGGCATGAAATACCGAAACCACCGCCCAGACTTTGTGTTCATAGACGACATTGAAGAGCTCAACCGTTCCGGGAATGACAACGTGAGTACGCCGGAAAAACGCGCCGAGCTTGCCCGCTGGTTCCGTGCCTTTATTCCGTCGCTTGCTCAGCCGCACAAAATCCGCATGGCAGGAACCATGCTTCATGAGGAATCTCTTATTGCTCGGAACGTCAAGTCGGAAAGCTGGGAAAGCCTAGTGGTTCCTGTCGAGCATCTTGACGATCAGGGGACCCGTGTTCCTGCCTGGCCGGACAAATTCCCTCTCGATTGGATTGACCGCGCCAGAGCCGAGGCCGAGGCGGATGGCCAACTTGAGACCTTTGCGCAGGAATACCTATGTCAAGCCGCCGCGCCGCAATCGCACGCATTCCGCGAGGAGCACTTCCGTTTCGAAGACCGACAACACGTGTGGGAGACGGCCTTCGTCCTATATGACCCGGCACGCACGATTGGCGCAAAGAGCGACGCGACGGGGAAGGTTGCGGCAAGCGTCATCGGCGGTAAGATTTTGGTTTGGGAGGCGAGCGCGAATCATTGGCAGCCGTCGGAACTGATCAATGATATTTTTGCAGCCAACGAGAAATATCATCCGATAGCCATCGGCGTGGAAGAGACTGGCCTCAATCAATTCATCCTTCAGCCCCTTCGCCAAGCCCAGCTTACGCGCGGCTCGATCCCGCTGCGCCCGATGAACCCGCCTCGAGGCCCCGGCAAGGAAGGGTTCCTGCTTCGTCTCCAACCATTCTTTTCAGCCGGAGAAGTCGTTTTTTGCGGCTCTCGGCAAAAGTTCGAACCTCTGATCAAGGAGCTTCTCGGCTTCCCGTACGGGCATGACGACGTTCTCAACGCCCTTGCGTATGTTTTGGAAATCAAGCCCGGCGAGTCCATCTACCCAAGCTTCACGGCCGGCCACGTCATCGACATTATGCCGCCGGGCGCCGTCAGCCATGGCCATAAACATCTTCTCCTCGACAGCGACGGAAAACACACGGTCGCGGTCCTCATCGCGCTTTACCAAGAGCGAACATACGTCCTCGCCGATTGGTGCGAATCAGCCGCGCCCGGGCTCGTCATCACCAACCTTGTGCGCACCGCCCGCGTCACCGCCGGAGGCCCGGTTGCCGCCCATGCCAAGCCGGACCATTTCGGCCGCTATGACGCAATCGGCCTCACGGCCGCCGCAAGAGCCGCCGGGCAGCCGGTCATGAAGGGCGGGGATATTGTCGCCGGCCGCGAAAAGCTAAGGGAAATGATGCGAACCACGCTGGGCGCCGAGCCCGTGTTCCAAGTTTCACGCCGTGCCGAATGGACGTTGCGCGCGCTTTCCGGTGGTTACGCGCGAGAAGCAGACAAGAGCGATGCAATGCCGGGTCCCTACCGCCTGATTGGCGAATCGCTCGAAAGCTTCGCGGCGTTCGCGGGAAGCCCCGAGGGCGACGTCCCTAATAATCGGTTCACTCCGGGAGGGCGGCCCTACTTGTCGTCGGTGGTGACCGTTCCGCGCCGCCGCGAACGCGAGCCATCTTAGGGGGCGCCGGCAAAAAGCTGCGTTGCAGATTGCGAAAATGAGGGAGGGAGAATGATCGCGCGCGCCATCCGTCTGCTTCTCGCCAGCGGCTTCCTTGCGGCTGTCGCGCATGTCGCCCCGGTTGCGGAAAGGGCGGCGCTTGGGATCAGCCATGGCGACTTCGTCCGCGTTGAAGACCTGGCGCCCGAGGCGATTGCCCGCCCCTTGGGCGAGATTCGAGCCGCTTGCAGGATAGACCGGCTCTCTCACCGGATCGAAGGCCAGAGCGAGATTGGCGACGCATGCGGGCTGCGAGAACCATCTTCCGATGCGCGTGCACAGACGCCCGGCACCCTGCCCAACCCCGCCCTTACCCCCGGCGCTGTCCGCACGGCCGATCCGGCGGACGTTTGCAATCGAAGCACTCGGCAATATCGTCACTGGTCGAGAGCCCGCGACGATCACATTCTCGCGGAATACGGGCTTCCTCCTGGGCCGCACCCCGACTTTGAGGTTGATCATCTGATCCCGCTCGACTTGGGCGGCGCGAACGATGACGAAAACTTATGGATAGAGCCCCGCCGCTCGATCGAGCCCGTTTGGAATGCGGAGCGGAAAGACCGCCTTGAGTGGACCATGGCCGATCTAGTTTGCTCCGGCCGGCTCGATCTGCACGTGGCGCAAGAGGCAATCCGGGCGAATTGGATTGAGGCTTACGAAAGGTACGTTGGCGAGGCTGACGCCGGCCGCTGAGCGATCTTCTGCCAAGCCCGCTACCCTTTTCCCCTGAACCCGACCCAAGGCTGCCCACGGGGCATTCTAGAGGTTCTTTCATGTTTTGGCACTTCGACGGACCATGGCAAGACCTTCGACAGCGAGGTGCACATCGCTGGGCAACGTCAAGCCGCATATTCCCGAGTGTGAGTTCCGCCTTCCGCTTGCGTGCCCGGCAATAGTTAGCGCGTTTGTGTGCCTCTCACTACCTGTAGGGCACACGGCAATGTCCTCGCCGGTTCGAGGCGGGCCTAGCTAGAAAGTTGGGAGGCCGCCAAGGCGGTTTTGGGGAGGAGAAACCTAAATGACGGATCGGACAACCAAGATTCTTCTCGCGGTGATTGCGCTTGGCCTATGGGTGAATGTCGCCACCTCGCTGTTTCTGTTTCGGCCAATGACGGCCGCCGCCCAAAAGGACCTGACACGCATAGAAAGCAATGTTTCCAGCATAGAAAGCAATGTTTCCAGCATAGAAAGCGATGTGTCAAGCATGAAGGGCGACGTTGATGACATAAAAAGCGATGTTTCTGATGTCAAAAGCGACGTTTCCAGGCATTGAAAGAGCCACCTTCACAAAAATATGCTGATTGGAGGCGCCGCTGGAAAGCCGGGCCATGGCCTTCCAGAGCGTTCTTGAGATAACCACGATTCTTTTCAACGAACCTTTTCTGCATCGGCTGCGGCAGGCCGGAGCTTGGCAAGCTGCTCGGCGAGGACGATCTGGCCTATGCCGCGCGTCTTAAGTTCGAGGAAGCCGAGGTGGCTAATCTAATCTCCAGCCTTGCCATGAATAATTGATACTCGCGGCCTACGCCCCTGCCGCGCGGCGGTAGCAGCTCATTTCAGAAATCCGTTCGCCTTCAGCCATTGCTCGAGCACCGTCTCGACAACCGAAGCCTTCGAACGCGCATTTGCCTTCGCGGCTTTGGCGAGAGCCCCGGCTAGCGACGGCTTGACCTTCATGGAAAGCGCGACGGAGCGTGTTTCAGGACGCGGCGGGAGTGCTGAGGGGGTTTTCATTGCGGCCTACTTGACAATTTTGAGCATATAGGTAAGTATGAAGTGCCTACCACAGGCAGTGTGAAATTGCAAGAGGACGCGCCTGTTCGCGTGAGCGCGCTCGTTATGCAGGCCGCGAAGGGCAAGCTGGTGTGACGAAAGTTGCACCTAGTCACGGCGGGCCACCTTCGAATGTTGCAGAGGTTGCGTAGTGACTGAAAGCAATAATCACGATCTCGATTTATTGGTAGGACGCGAAAATGTTTAACCGACTTCGAGCCGCCATCATCATCGCCCTCGGCATTGCCGCGCTCGTCAGTCACCGTAATGCGCATGCGCAGCCGCCAAGCATTTTGCCGGATCCGACGTTAACGCCTGGAGCCGTTCGCACGACGGACATGCACGCAGTTTGCGATGACCGCCACACGAGACAATTCCGTCATTGGTCACGCGCGCAAGCTGACCGCATTCTGGAGGAATACGGGCTTCCGCCCGGACCTTACGGACGGGAACGAGAAATTGACCACCTTATCCCGCTCGATCTAGGCGGTGCCGACGTCGACGCAAACTTATGGACAGAGCCGCGCCGCTCGATCGAGCCCGTTTCGAATGCGGAGCGGAAAGACCGCCTTGAGTGGCACATGGCCGATCTAGTTTGCTCCGGCCAGCTCGATTTGCACGTGGCTCAAGAGGCGATCCGGACGAATTGGATCGAAGCCTATCGAACATACATCGGGGAACCGAGATAGGACAAACAGCCATGCGTAAAGCAATTCTTGGCATCGCGGCTGCGATTGCGACTTTGGCATTTTCGTTGCCGGCCATCGCCGGCGCTCGAGAAAGGCTCCAGTGCTTCCAAGACCGCCGGCACGATGAAGCGGCGGCCCATGCGGCGGCCCAAAAGAGTTTCGATGACGACCACGGCTCGATGGAAGCGGCCCTTAAATTCCTTAAATATGATCTGTCGGTCGCCAAGTCGGATTACGAGGAGTGCTTGTCCCTAGCCGAGTAGTCCGGCGCTCTCGAATCGTCGAGGCGCGAAGCTGGAGAATCTTTCCGAATGAGTAAGCTCCCCATTGCATTGGCTGCGATCATCCTGGCCGTCAGCCCGGCCCTTGCAGGCGGCGAGCCTTACTACATGCCGCCTCAGTACTCAGAGGCCCCGCCGGTCACGGTCTATGCCGCGCCGCCCCCGCCTCCTTTCGTTGCGCTTGGGGCAGGGATAGGCGGCCTAGTCGCCGGCGCAATAAGCCTGCCATTTGCCGTGCTTGGCGGCATCTTCGGCCCGCCGCAGCCGGCGAACGTGTCATGCGTCGCCCCCGATGGTTCTCTTTTCCCATGCGCCGCTTACCCGCCGCCCCCGCCACTAGGGTACTCACCGGGGGATGCTGAGCCGCCCTACGCTCCCGATGCTACCCAAGTGCCAGACTGGCCACGAAGGCCGCCCTCCCGTGACGACTGACCACTCGCTTAATGGGGTGACGGCACGCACTGACTCTTCCTCGGGCCGGGGGCCGGTCACGGGAAGCGCCGGGAACAAGGTTTCCGGGCCGGGGGACCCCCTCCCCACGCGGCCGTAACGAGTTGCCTGACGGCCCGGCGCTTCACTGCTTCAACGAAAGGACACGAAAATGATCATTACGAATAGAGGCCGGCGCATGAGCATCTCACGAGCCAGGAACGCTCTGGCCAAAGCGCGCGGCGCAATCGGAGAGTTATCCATACTCCCAGACGATTTGAACTCGATCAACAGCGAAATGTTTCATTTGATCGATGACCTTGTCCGCCTGATCGATCAATTGGAGGCCGCTCGCAACGCGCCTCAAATCGCAGCGTGAAAGGGGTGAAGCATGGTTAATCTTGTAACGCCCAAATCGAAAGCGCCAATGTCCGGCTCCCTCGCGCAAGCCATCGCGCGTTGCGAGGCCACGCAAGCGGCTTACGATGCGGCCTCTCGTGATGACGACGATGCTAAAATCCTACTTTCCGAAGCCGAAAGCGATGCTATCGAAGTGCTGTCCGGGATGCCTTGCGCAAGCGATGCGGAATTCCTCGAAAAGCTGCGCTATCTGCACGCTTACGAAATACGACTAGGTGGGAAGCCGACCGGCCGGCACGAATTCGGTTCCGTTGTTCTCGCGGTCGATTGTCACTTCTCCCCGCCGCCCGCATGATGCTGCACGTTCGCACCGCACCCTGAAGCTTCGCGCGCTCATATGGGTCTTGCGGAGGATGCGCGCGGGGCGGCGTTAGGCACCCCTGGCGCCGCCGCACCCCTTTAGCGGCCACCCCTGTTTTCCCCAGGCTTTTTGCAGGCCTTTGCTGGTTTTGCAGGTGACGAATGGCAAGTGTGTTATAATCTCCATCGTCACACACAAGAGGGGATGCCCACTTTGGAACGCTTAGATGGCCGTTTATTCCTGAACCTCACCCCCAGCGACAAGGATCGCCTTAAAGCGGAAAGGCGGCCTCGGGTGCAGCGGCTTCGCCGAGCCAGATGGGCCGCTTTGAGACGCGCTGGCTCACGACGGAAAAGAACCTTTCGGCGCTCGCTGATCTCTCCGGCAAATGGATCGACAGCGTTCATGGCCGCCGTCCACCGAGAGGTATCTTGCTTGACATGGATTCGAGCGTCAGCCCGACGCATGGCGAACAGGAAAACAGCGTCTGGAATGGCCACTATGACTGCACCTGCAATCATCCGCTGTTCGTGTTCAACCAATTTGGCGATCTGGAACGCTGCGCCCTGCGCCCGGGCAATATTCACAGCGCCGACGGATGGGAGGCAGTACTGAAGCCTGTCGTGGCGCGGTATCAAGGTAAAGTCTCGCGCATTTATTTTCGTGCCGACGCCGGCTTCGCCAATCCCGAGGTGTACGAATATCTGGAGGCTGAACGGATCAAATACGCCATTCGACTTCCGGCGAACCGCGTCCTTCAAGAGCGGATCGGCTATCTGCTCCAACGTCCGGTTGGTCGCCCGTCCAATGACGTGCGCCGATCTTACGCGAACTTCACCTATCAGGCCGGAAGCTGGAACAAGCCGCGCCGGGTGGTTGCCAAGGTCGAATGGCATCCGGGCGAACTCTATCCGTGCGTCGGCTTCATCGTCACCAACATGTCGAGACCCGCCGAGAATGTCGTCGCCTTCTACAACAAGCGCGGGACGTGCGAGCAATGGATCAAGGAGGGAAAAGGCGCAATCAAGTGGACACGGCTGTCATGTCGGTCATTCGCCGCCAACGCGGTTCGTCTACAGCTTCATGCGCTGGCCTACAATCTCGGCAATTTTCTGCGCACGCTGGCGACGCCAGAGCCGATCAAGGAGTGGTCGCTGACGAGCCTGAAGGAAAAGCTGATCAAGATCGGCGCGAAGATCGTCAGCCATGGCCGCTATGTCGCGTTTCAGATGGCCGAAGTCGCCATTCCCAAAAATCTCTTTGCAGACATTCTGCGGATGATCGCGGAACTGCGGCCGCCGCCCGTTGCATCGACAGCGTAATGCGTTCTGCAGTTCCGCGTCCGATGATACTCACGGGAGAGGTGCGTCTGGATGAAGGCAGGACCAGCGTCTTTCAGCGCAGAACGGGGCGGTGGCCCGAAATCCGACGGGTCCGCTGCCATGCGCAGCGGCTCCGCCTTGTTTGAAGAGCGGAAAGGAGGCAGGATGAGGCTGAAACCGAGGGCTATCTGGGGAATGTCGGATAATCTCAATGTCCGTTGACATCAATAAGCGAGGTTTGCGTGAATCAAACGGAGTACCGGGTTCATGGCGTGCGCGTTGAGCGCTTCA
>DASYNQ010000150.1:0-4824 GCA_036008425.1 Methylocella sp.
CATGACGAAAGCGCAGATGGGCGATGGTGGATTTTTCGCCCGGGGCTCACTCAACTCTCCGGAGCGGTGGCTGCCGCCTTTCCGCTTGGACGGCCTTTCTCCGGGTGCCGACAATATGGGGAGCCCTTCCGCATTCGGCAATGGCGGTGCTTAGGCAGGTGTACTTGTCAAATGCATAATTCCCCTAATCTGGACTTCCGAGGACAGTTTAGCCGACACCATCAAGCCGCGGCTCGTGCGAATGGGCGCGGACCTGACGCGCATCAAATTCATCATTGCGCAGCGAGCAGCCGACGGAAAGACGCGCCCGTTCAACCCAGCCACAGACATGCCGTCGCTCATTGAGGCAGCGAGGACGATTAAAGGCGGAGTTCAATTGCTGATCATCGACCCTATCGTGGCGGCAATCGGAACCAAGACGAACAGCCACAATAACGCCGAAACTAGAAATTCCTTGCAGCCCGTGGTGGACTTCGCGGAAACGGCAAATTGCGCCGTGCTCGGGATAAGCCATTTCACAAAAGGGACCGGCGGCAAAGACCCTATAGAGCGAGTTACCGGATCACTCGCGTTTGGGGCGCTGCCGAGGATCGTGTTTGCCGCCGCAAAGACTGACGAAACTTCCGATGGAGACATGCCCCGCATTTTCGTGCGCGCAAAGTCCAACATAGGCCCCAGCGGCGGCGGATTCGGGTACGATATCGATGCAGCGCAGCGGATTGAACGGCCGGACATTATCGCTACAAGGGTCGCGTGGCTCGATCCGATCGAGGGAACGGCGCGGGAATTACTCGACGCGGCCGGCCCGCAAGAAGAGCGGAAATCCAAACAGGAAGACGCGGAACTGTTCCTTAAATCTGTTTTGCAGCCGGGGAGCAAAAGACGGCAATCCGAAATCGAGCAAGAAGCGAAGGGCAACGGCTTTAGCAGCCGAACATTAAGCCGAGCAAAAACGGCGGCGATGGTTAAGTCTGTTAAAGCCCACGACGGATGGTGGTGGCACTGTGATTGATCCCAAGAATGCCAAGATGCCAAAAAGCCCCGCCATGGAATCTTGGCGCCTTGGCATCTTGCTGGCCCCTTGGCATCTAGTAAGTTGTTGTTATTATTGGAAGTGGCCAAGGGGCCAGGAAATTTGGCTACGCTCGCGCGCGAGGCGGAAAATTTATGAAGATTTACAATGAGTTACGCTCGCCTGCTCACCCTTTTATTGAGGACATGCCACAATTAGCTGCAAAGCTTTCGGCAGTTAGCTTTCTGTAAACGCCAACACCGCCTGGTGCTATGCTATTGTATGGATGCAAATGTTTGGCTTGAATTGACCCAGAATGTCAGCCAGCGACGCCCCTCCGTCATCCCGGCGCAAGCCGTCGACGTTCCGCGCGCCCAGGTGGACGCGATCCGATGCCTGATCGATATCATCGACGAGCCGTATACCGGCGATGACTTGGCCGATTACCATCTTCGGCGGAACAAGTGCGAGGCGGCGCGTGTGCTGCTTCAACTCAAGACGCGGATGCTCAAGGAGGTCGCGTGGAAGCCGTAGTGAAACCGGCCGGCTGGAACTGGAACGACATGGCACCCAGTGAGAAGCAGGCCCGGCTTCTCGACCAGGCGCTTGATCGCAAGCGGGAAATCCTGAGCTTGCCGCTTCCTGACGAGAGCGACGACAGTGCCGAGGCCCACCGCGCGCGGTCGTTGATCCTTGCCGCTGCGGACAGCACGATCAATCAGACGATCGCCTTGCGGTCGGCCGCACTCGGTACGGCGTCGGATGCTAGGGATGCTGAGCTGTTGCAATTCATCGAGGAGCGTCGGCAGAAAGCGGCTGCTCAGATCGCGAAGATGCGGGAGTCTCAATGATCGCGCGCACCATCCGTCGAAGCGCCGGACGGGCCGGCCGTGGTCGAGGGGGACTCTTCCATCTTGCCAGGGGTATCCGGGCGCTTCCCGTGACCGGCGCGTACGCCGGCCCGAGGAAGGGTCAGTCGTCATCATCCGTTCCATCCCCGTGGCTATTCCGGTCCCGTTGCCGCTCGTACTGTTCGTTTTGCCGCTCGTTTTGCCGCTCGTACTGTTCGTTTTGCCGGTCCAGTTGCCTCTGCATTTGATCAGACCAGCGGTCAAACCATTGATCGGCACGCGCCATGTTCAAACTAACCATCCACAGGATGATGACTATTGCTGAGCTTGTGATCTTAATCATGGGTTCTCCTTGCGGTGCCGCGCCTCAATAACGGCCTATGCCGTCGATGAAGTGAAGGCCATTCACGATCAAGCGGCGATGTTGCAGGCCGCTGCACGCGTTGCTCACAACGTGGAAGCCGAAACACGCGCTTATGAGATTCGCATGCGTGCGGCCTCGAAAACATCCATCCCGCTCACTTCAAAAATCTGTTTGCCTTCAGCCATTGCTCGAGCACCGTCTCGACAACCGAAGCCTTCGAACGCGCATTTGCCTTCGCGGCTTTGCCGAGAGCCCCGGCTATCGACGGCTTGACCTTCATGGAAAGCGTGACGGAGCGTGTTTCAGGACGCGGCGGGAGTACTGAGGGGTTTTTCATTGCGGCCTACTTGACAATTGTGAGCATATAGATAAGTATGAAGTGCCTACCATAGGCCATAGGAAATTGCAAGAGGGACGAACCAATGACGAGACAACTCTCCAAACAGATTTTCGGCATGCCGTCCATCGAGACGGCCAGCCGGATTGACGATAGCGACGCGACGAACGCCGCTTGCGCCGCAAGCTACCGGTTCAATAGCCGCATGCGGGAGCTTGAGGCGCAGTTCGAAACCAAGGCTTCCGAGCTGCGCGCGGCCTTCCTGGCCGAGCTTTCCGCAGTACGGGAAGGGGAGCGGCAGGCATGAGCGCCGAGGTTATTCAATTCCCATCAGACAAAGGGCTGCTCGATTTTGACGGAATGGGGCTCAAGATCGATGTCGAGGAACAGCGAGAGAGTTGGGCCGCAACATTTACGAGCGTGCAAACAGCGGTGCGATTTTGCAACTTGGATTATGTGGAAGCCGGAAGGACGGCGCGCGAGTTCATCGATGCAGATATCCTAGCTGGCTCTGATTGGGCGGAAAGCGTCGAATACCTCGAAGCAACCGTCGCAATAATGAAGGCGGCTCTCGCCCGGCTCGAGGCCTCAGAGGACCGCGCGTTGGGGCGGAAGAGGAAGATCAAATGACAGCCAAACCGAAGGCACGCAAAGCGCCGGCGGCGCCCGTCGATCCGGTATTCGCCGCGATCGCCGAGCACAGGGCGCGGACCAAGGTATGGTTGCGCCTCTATGGCAAGCTCGATGAGGCCCAGTTGCAAGCGAGAGAAACGCACGGGGCCAGGCCGTGGGAGCTGATTGCATGGCGCGACAACGAGGCCATCGGGGAGTATGAGATCGACAATTGCCGCGAGGAGTTATTGAGGCAACCCGGCGCCGATCGCAAGCAAATCGAGAAGGAATACCTGGACGCGAGGGCGCGGTTGGCCGCTGCCGAGCGTGCAGGCGTCGAATGGGATCGTAGCGCCGGTATCGCGCCGTTGCGCGAGCAATACGAGCGCGCCAACGCCGCTGAGCGCCGCGCGGCTATGCGAATGGCCAGGACGAAGCCGGCGACGCTGGCCGGCGCGGCTGCCCTGATTGCCTACACGCGGCGCGATATCATGGAAGGCAAAGTAGACTGGCAAATGGTCGCACTCAAGACGGTCGCCTCCGCACTTGCCCGAATGGAGGCGGCATGACGCTGCGCCTTCGCTAAGCTGTTCCTCGTGGGGATACAACACGAATTGCTGGTGGAGATAATCGATGAATCTGCTCCACGCGCCTGTAGGCCGCCCGCGCGGCGGCCGAACCCGCATCGGGGCCGCGCCGCCCGCAGGCACGGCAAGGCAAAGGCAGGCCGGAATTGGCCTCGCCGGGTCCGCTATGGGTCCGCTGGCGAAAATGTATTTTTGGAAGGTGCAAGTAATCCTTTGATTTCATTGGTGCCGGTTGCAGGAGTCGAACCCGCGACATACTGATTACAAATCTCACAGCCGTCGTGTCCGTAAGCCATTTTAAGTTGCCGCAAGCCGCTTTTTGTCTTGCCAATACGCGCCGCCCGCCTTATTATGTTGCCTAAAGCTGCAAGAACTTGCTTTAACGGTGGCGACACGGTGGCGACATGCCCAACCTCACGAAGCGGACGGTCGATGCGCTCAAGCCGGGCGCCAAGCCCTTCGTTGCCTTTGACGATGACGTGAAGGGCTTCGGGCTCCGCGTCATGCCGAGCGGGGTGAAAAGCTACATTCTCGAATATCGGCCGGGAGCTGGCGGGCGCGGCACAGCCAAGAGGCGGCTAACCCTCGGAAGGCACGGCGCCCTGACCGCTGAACAGGCCAGGAAGGCGGCGCTGGACGCTTTGGCGCGTATCAGGCTTGGATCGGACCCACAGGCCGAGAAAAGCCGCCAGCGGGCTTCCCTGACGGTTGCCGGGCTTATTGATGCGTTTCTCCGGGATCACGCCGGCTCGAAGCTCAAGGCAAAGACGCGCATTCATTACGAAGGCCTGCTGGCGAAGCTGCGAGACGCCCACGGCAACCTCAAGGCCGCAGAATTGACGCGCGGCCATATCTCGTCATTGCACCATGCCATGGCGGGCACGCCTTATTTCGCGAACCGGATGCTGGCGGCGGTATCGTCTTGCTGGGCATGGGCCGAGCGACACGGGCTTTTGCCTGAAGGCCACGCAAACCCCGCCGCGAAGATTGCCCGCTTTCGCGAGGAAGGGCGGGAACGGTTTTTGTCCAGCGCCGAGTTGGCTCGCCTTGGCGATGCGCTG
>DASYNQ010000151.1:0-3295 GCA_036008425.1 Methylocella sp.
AAGTGTGCCAAGCGCGTCAGCATTCGCGGTATATTCCGGGGTCTCGAAACTCACCTGGACGTGGCTTTGCGCGGCGAGATTATAAATTTCGTCAGGCTGAACCTCCTGAACGATGCGAATGAGGTTCGTCGAATCGGTGAGATCGCCATAATGCAAAAGAAAGTTAACGCCGGCCTCATGCGGGTCATGATATAAATGATCGACACGGTCGGTGTTGATCAACGACGACCGCCGCTTCACGCCATGGACGATATAGTCTTTTGAAAGAAGGAGTTCGGCAAGCAGAGCGCCATCCTGCCCTGTGATGCCGGTGATTAAGGCTACTTTTTTTGAAGCCATGCGAGACAAAAACCTCAAACTCGCGCCCGGGCGAGAGCGAACATGGCAATGTTGTATATAGCAAGCAACCCAACGACAACACAAAAGCAATGTTCGCAGGTTGTCCAGCGTCGGCCCGAAGGCCCGAAGGGCCCGAGCGCCAGCGACCTTGCTCGCGACTGGGCCTCAGCCGCGTGACCATGTATCGAATGATCCGATTATTTCGGACTGGTTAAACCGTGAAGGTGAAATCGAGCAGGAGCAGGAAGAGCAGCAGCGCTCGCGGCCGGTCCGTAGATGTATGGGAGCGCTCCGGAGCGTCCCTACCGCGAACATGCACCGGACAAACGGCCGTCTCCGGGCTTCCAGCGGATCAACCCAGTCTTCCCCCGGAAACATGGACCGCCCCGCCGACCGGAGCACCACAAAAAATCGCCGCGAATGATCGCAGCCGCTTCTCGCTCCATGAAAAATCCACGCCATCCTAAAGCGAGCGGCTGAGATGCGGGATGGCGCCATTTTCGGCGGCAATCGACGGATCGAGACCGCTCAAGCAAAAATGCGGCATCGCAGTCTCCGCCGCGCCAAAGCCTCTGACACCGTCTTGGCGAGCGCGTAATTATGACTGGCTTTGTTCTGCAGCCCGCTGTCGATGAAGATAAGCTCCACTGACGCTTTCTCGCGCATGCCGGGGAGTAGCGGTAAGTTCAGCTTCGCTTTGCCGTCGTGCGCTTGAGGCAGGCCTTCAAGATGACTTGCGGGGCGACCTTGAGCCACACCAACAAGACGATGAAATAGAAAATTCCGAGCGCGGGCGCGAGAACTCTAGCTTCCGTGACGAGCTTGCCAGCGAGATAAGAGCGGCAACCAGCGACCGTCGAAGGGAGCCGCGGCCAAGGGTCGTCCACGGCCTTCAACGCGTTCATATAACGCCATGGAGAGGGCATTTTGCGCAGGAAGAGCCGCGCATTCGCGATCAGATGATCGATGACCATTTTGCGGCCCAATTGATTAGGGTCGGATGGGCTGTTTCTCTCGTAATTTACGACACCGTTCAGATGCGGATGCTTGGAAAACTCGTTCATCCCATGAAGCCGGTAGACGCCGAGCGGGCGGTCGATTACTACGCTGCCCGTCACCAGGCTAACTCCGCGAACGAGATAGGCATCGGTGCCAGTGAGAAGCGCCGCCAGATGTTCATTGTTCAAGAAAAGCTGAAGCGCATCCCGGCGAAAGCAATTGCCCGATGTCGGCGCCCACATCCAGTCGCCGGCGTAGCCAGGTTTGACGAAATGGACCTCGGTTTCGATGGAAGCATCGGGGCTTGGCAGCGGCCAGACTTCGGGAGCACTTTTGTCGATCCGGCGGATGAGACCTGGACTTTTTCCCCGTCCGGACCGCACGTATTCGCTCAGGTAGGCAACAGTGCCGAGAACCATGCGCGAATCGACGGCCTGAATCATGTCCGACGAGGAGAAGCCAACCGGAACGCGCAGGGACAGGTGCACGAAAACATGGGTCTCGACAAAGGACGCCAACAGATAATCATCGGCATCAACAAAGACGACATATTCGCCCGAACTCGCCTCGAAACCCTCCTTCGAGGCGAGGCTCTGACCACCGGGTTCTTTCCGCCGCACTGTTTTCGCGCCCGGATATTCCCTTGAAATATCGAGAAGAACACCGGCGCTGCAATCCGTCGAAGCGTTGTCGACGATGATGCACTCTATGTTCGGATAGGTTTGTTCAAAAATAGAGTCGGCGGCCTGCTTCAGAAAGCGCCCGTAATTGTAGTTGACGATAATCACGCTTACCAGAGGCAAGGTAAACTTGTTAATTTTTACCTCACTTGTGTCCTCGCAATGAATTTCCGGATTATCATCCATCGAGCACTTCTTTCAAAGGTAGACAATCCAAGTTTCTATCTCGTGTCAGAAACCACGGTGAATTGGCGCATCTGGTTTGATCTGACAATACCAGATAAGGAATGTCCCCGGATAGGGCACGGCCCACTTCCTGCCAACGGCGGCGGACGCCCCGGCGCGCCGGCTTCGCCAATGCACCTAAAATGCGGCTTTGCAATCCCTTCGTCATCGCACGATCACATTCTTGAATTGCCAGGGATCTTGCTTGTCGATGTCCTCGGGAAACAAAACCGCGCGGCCCTCAAGCGGAGTCCAATCCGTGTAGTGCCCGGTCATCGGGCCGAGGTAAGGTCGCTGCACGTCAAGGCAGCGGCGAAAGTCGAGTTCGTCGGCTTCGACAATGCCCGCTCGCGGATTTTCGAGCGCCCACACCATGCCCGCAAGCACGGCCGAGGTCACCTGAAGCCCCGTCGCATTCTGATAAGGCGCGAGCCGCCGCGTCTCCTCGATCGAAAGCCGCGAACCGTACCAATAGGCATTCTTCGCATGGCCATAAAGCAAAACGCCCAGCTCGTCGATCCCGTCGACAATCTCGTTCTCGTCGAGAATGTGGGACACTTCCTGCGGCTGCCATTGGCGCCCCGCCATCTCGTCGAGCGACAGCACGGCATCGTCCGCCGGGCGGTAGGCATAGTGGCACGTCGGCCGGTAGACGACCTCTCCCCCCTCGCGCAGGGTCAGAAAATCGGCGATCGAGATCGACTCATTGTGGGTGATGAGCCAGCCGTGCTGCGCCTTGGCCGCCGGTGTCCAGGACCGTACCCGCGTGCCCGCGCCGGGGCGCAGCAGATAGATCGCGCAATCCGGTCCGAAGGCGTGCCGTTTGGCTTCCGGCGGCATATGTTTTTCATGGGTTCCCCAGCCGAGTTCGGCGGGCTGGAGACCCTCCGAAACAAAGCCCTCGACAGACCAGGTATTGACGAAAACGCCGCGCGGCTTTGGCGTCGTCGCGCGCTGAGTATCGCATTCGGCAATGTGGATGCCCTTGACGCCGGCCTTTTGCGCGAGCCGCGCCCAGTCCTCGCGCGTCGATGGCGGCCCGGAGTCGATGC
>DASYNQ010000152.1:0-3384 GCA_036008425.1 Methylocella sp.
TTCTTGGCGAATTCCGGGGTTTGGTCGGCCTTTTCGGCGAGCGCCTTTTGCGCCACCAATTCGCCGTCGATCAAAAAGTCGAGAAGATAGCTGTCGCGGGCTTTGCCTTCGAGCTGAGGCGGGAGGCTCGTGTGAAGATCATTGGCGGCGATCTTCAAATCGTCGTCGGTGATTTGCTTTCCGTTGACCGTGGCGAGCACCTTGGCCGCCGCCGGCAACGCGGAAACAATCGCAAGCGAGGACATGGTCAGCATGCACGCCAGACCGGCGGTTTTGTTACGCGCGTGTTTCGTCAGGAACATGAATCCGAGCTCCGGGCTAAATCAGGATGATCGCCCCGCGGTTTTCGCGGCGCGTTGTTCAAAAAGGGCGGTTGCCGCGTGACCATGCACGGAGCAGCGGATTTGACAAGCCCCGGCCCCAATCTTATCTGTCGAACAGGTCTCCGTGGATGATTTTTCCGGCTTTCCCCGCCGCCATTGCCGGCGCCTCCCGCCGGGTGTCCCGCGCCTATCGCGCTGTGCACGAGCTTTTCGCGAACGAGATGAGCGATCTCCGCCAAAACATCGGCTCTTGTCGAGCGGCCGGGGAAATGGGATTTCCAGTCGGGAACGCGAGTATTTGGTGGCCCGGAAGTCTTGGAATGCTATGTCACGGTCCGGCGGTCCGCCGCCGCGCGGGAATTCAAGCCCGCGCAAACGCCGCGGGGATCGCGCAAAATCTAACCAGAAAAGCTAGGGGTTAAAGCCGAAGGCCGGGAATTGTTCCGGCCGTTTTCTAGAAAGGTCGTTTCGTAATGTTGGGCTCCTTCGCGAAAAAGATTTTCGGATCGTCGAACGATCGCCGGCTCAAGGGATACCGGCCGAAAGTCGCGGCTGTCAACGCGCTTGAGCCCGAAACGCTGAAGCTCACCGATGCAGAACTCGCCGGGCGAACCCAGACGTTCCGGGACGAATTCGCCGCCGGCAAGAGTCTTGACGATCTGCTCGTGCCGGCTTTCGCAACGGTACGGGAAGCGGCGCGTCGCGTCCTCGGCCAACGGCATTTCGATGTTCAGCTCATTGGCGGGATGGTTCTGCATGAGGGCGGGATCGCCGAGATGCGCACCGGCGAAGGCAAGACTCTTGTCGCGACGCTCGCCACCTATCTCAACGCGCTCCCGGGCGAGGGCGTCCATGTTGTCACCGTCAACGATTATCTCGCCCGCCGCGACGCCGAATGGATGGGAAGCATTTATCATTTCCTCGGCCTTTCGACCGGGGTCATCGTGCATGGCCTCGATGACGACGAACGCCGCCGCGCCTATGCCGCCGACATCACCTACGGCACCAACAATGAGTTCGGGTTCGACTATCTCCGCGACAACATGAAATACGAGCTTGCCCAGATGGCTCAGCGCGGCCATCATTATGCGATCGTCGACGAGGTCGATTCGATTCTCGTCGACGAGGCCCGGACGCCGTTGATCATTTCGGGGGCTTCCGACGACAGGTCGGATCTCTATATGGCGATCGACAAGGTGATCCCGCGCCTCGTCGCCGGTGACTTCGAACTCGACGAAAAACAACGCACGACCAATCTCACCGAGACCGGCAATGAGCATATGGAGGCCTTGCTGGGCGAGCTCGGGATTCTTTCCGAAGGTTCGCTCTACGAGGCAGTGAACGTCACCACCGTGCATCACGTCAATCAGGCGTTGCGCGCGCATAAATTGTTCAAGCGCGACAAGGATTACATTGTGCGCCAGGGCGAAGTCGTCATTATCGACGAGTTCACGGGCCGGATGATGCCGGGCCGCCGCTACTCCGAAGGACTCCATCAGGCCCTCGAAGCCAAGGAGCATGTCGCGATTCAGCCCGAAAACGTGACTCTCGCCTCGATCACCTTCCAGAATTATTTCCGCCTCTACGGCAAACTCGCCGGGATGACCGGAACGGCGGCGACCGAGGCGGATGAATTCGTCGAAATCTATAAGCTCGAGGTCGTCGAGATACCGACCAACAAGCCGGTCAGGCGTCTCGACGAGGACGATGAAGTCTATCGCACGGCGGAAGAAAAAATCCGCGCGATCATCCGCGAGATCGAGGCCGCCAACGCGAAGTTCCAGCCGATGCTCGTCGGCACGACGTCGATCGAGAAGTCCGAGCAGCTCGCCGAGGCGATGAAAAAGCAAGGCTATCAGCAGATCGATTTCGCGGAGCCGGAAGCACTGCAAAAACTCTACGCGGCGGCGCGGTCGGACAAGCCCTCGAAGCTTTTCGCGGTGCTGAACGCGCGCTTTCACGAACAGGAGGCCTATATCGTCGCCGAAGCGGGAGTACCCGGCGCGATCACGATCGCGACCAACATGGCCGGGCGGGGCGTCGACATTCAGCTTGGCGGCAATGTTGAAATGCGGGTCAAGCAAGAATGCGCCGATCTGCCGCCGGGCGCAGAGTGTGAGGCGAAGGAAATCGAGATCCGGGCCGAGGTCGAAACGTTCCGCGAGAAAGCGATCGCTGCGGGCGGTCTCTACATCATCGGCACCGAGCGCCACGAAAGCCGCCGGATCGACAACCAGCTGCGTGGCCGTGCCGGGCGTCAGGGCGATCCGGGACGCTCGAAATTCTTCTTGTCGCTGAAGGACGATCTGATGCGGATTTTTGGGTCCGACCGGATGGAGTCCATGCTCGTCAAGCTCGGCCTCCAGGAGGACGAAGCGATAGTCCACCCCTGGATCAACAAGGCCTTGGAAAAAGCCCAGCAAAAAGTCGAGGCGCGCAATTTCGACATGCGCAAGAACGTTCTGAAATACGACAACGTGATGAACGATCAGCGCAAGGTTGTCTTCGAGCAGCGCCGCGAGATGATGGCGCAAGAATCGCTCGAAGACATGATTTCCGACATGCGCCAGGGCGTCGTCGACGATCTTATCGCCAAATATATTCCCCGCGATGCCTATCCCGAGGCCTGGGACATCGAGGGTTTGAAGCAGGCGGTCCC
This sequence comes from Methylocella sp., assembly GCA_036008425.1. Taxonomy (GTDB): domain Bacteria; phylum Pseudomonadota; class Alphaproteobacteria; order Rhizobiales; family Beijerinckiaceae; genus Methylocapsa. The sequence goes on from DASYNQ010000152.1 coordinate 2,983, forward strand.
TGCCGCGTTCAATCTCACTCTTCCGCTGGCCGATTGGGCAAAGGAAGAAGGAATCACCGAGGAGGAGATGCACGACAGGCTGCGGAAGGCGGCCAATGAGGCCTATGCTGCTCGCGTCGACAAGAACGGGGCGGAAGTTACGCGTTATGTCGAAAAGCAGATTGTTCTGCAGGCACTCGATCATCTGTGGCGCGAGCATCTCGTGACGCTCGATCATCTGCGTCAGGTTGTCGGCTGGCGCGGCATGGCCCAGCGCGATCCGCTGAACGAATACAAATCCGAGGCCTTCGAGCTGTTCGGCGAGCTCATTACCCATCTGCGGGAAATGACGACGGCGCAGTTGAACCGCGTCGAGGTCGCCTTCGAGCCGCCGCCGCCGATGGAGGCGCTGGAGGTTTCCCA
>DASYNQ010000153.1:0-2460 GCA_036008425.1 Methylocella sp.
GTCATCTTGGCCGAGCCAAACAGGAAGGCTCCGCCACCCATGAGAGCGAAGGCCACTAGGTTCTTGACGAGAACGAGCCGCGTAAAAAGACGGTCGTCGAAGCGGGCGCGAACCAGCGCCGTATGATAATCGAAAAGCCCATTGGCAGCGGCGGCGCCGAGCGCCAGGGCGATCAAACCATAAGATAATGTAAACCTGATGCCGGAGAACAGAAGAAGGCTCGCGCCGGCCGCAAGCCCGGCGGTGATAATTGCAAAGCCGAAATCGAGCGTCGCCCTCAGCGCCGGCTCCTCGTGACGTATCCGTGCGGAATAAAACCGCGTGGCCCCAAATCGGATCCAATCGAAAAAGCCAGTCTGGACGAAGATTGCGGTCGCATAGGCGAGGGCAAACCGGCCATATTCCTCGGGGCCAAGAAATTTTGCGACGAGAAGCCCGATCGCGAAATTGAACAGGATATTGCAGAGAGAGACGAGGAAAACCGTCATCGAAGGAGCGCGCCAGGCCGTTGCGCGGCCGCACGGGTGCTGGCGCGGGCTAGGGCATTATTGGGGCGCAAAAGCCATGCGGCGGCGATGAACATCGAAACAAGATTATCAATTCCCACCATGAATTTTTCCTGAACCGAATCGGAAATTTTATCGTCGCAAACTATAAGGTCTCACGTTAATTTTACGAAACCCGCCGCAGTGCCCGTGTTTCCGCGAGGCCTTGGCGCTTTTCCCTTATCCCAGAACAAGCTAGAAGGGCGGATGACGCATGATGTCACGCTTCCCGCCGCCGCGCTTGCAGGTCTTCTATCATTCTTGAGCCCCTGTGTGCTGCCGCTGGTTCCACCTTATCTTACGTTTATTGCCGGAACGACGATCGAAGAGGTCGCCACCCGCCGCGAAACCCGCGCGCGGCGCGGTATTCTCTTCGCGGCAGTGCTTTTCATCTTTGGTTTTTCCACTGTTTTCATTGGCCTCGGCGCGACAGCCTCAGCTTTCGGCCAGGTGCTGCACAAATATTTCCTAACGCTTTCGCTCCTCGCCGGGGTCGCGATCATCGTGATGGGCTTGCATTTTTTGGGCGTTTTCCGGTTCGCTCTACTTTATCGCGAGGCCCGGGTCGACGTGCAAAAGCCGGCCGGAATTTGGGGCGCCTACCTCATGGGGCTGGCCTTCGGCTTCGGCTGGACCCCTTGCATTGGCCCCATTCTCGCGGCGATTCTCGCGGTCGCCGCGTCAGAGGAGACAGTCGGCAAAGGCATCGCGCTGCTGGCCTCCTATTCGGCCGGGCTCGGCCTGCCATTTTTGTTGGCGGCGCTGGCAATCGAACCCTTTGTCCGCGTCATCAAGCGTTGCCGTCCCTATTTTGGTGCGATTGAGCGCGTTATTGGCGTTCTTCTCGTGGCAACGGGAATAGCCTTCTTGACTGGATCGATTCAGGATTTTTCGGCTTGGCTGTTGCAGAGCTTTCCCGGCCTCGCCAATTTGGGATAGCCGCTTTGCTGGGCAGCCCTGTTCATCCATCTCAACATGGCCGCGGTTACAACGGGTGCCGCTCAAGCCATGCGATGACTCGCGCGGCGCTCTCGTATGAAGGAAAGACAGGATAAAACACGGTTTCGATCCGGCCCCCACGGATAATCAAGGTCAGTCGCTTGATGAGCCGCATCCCGCCAGCCGCGAACGTGGGAAGCTTCAAAGCGTTCACGAGGGTGAGCGCGGCATCGCTCAGGATTTCGAACTGCAGACGCAAGCGTTCGGCCATTTCGCGCTGATAATCGGTGGGTTGTGTGCTCAAGCCGAACAATTCCGCCTCGAACGCGGGAGTTCCCGGTAATGGTCGCGAAACGCGCAGGCTTGCGGTGTGCAGCCGCGCGCTCCCGGGATCAGATCCCATCCCGCCGGCAATGGCGCTCCTGGTACGCCCGTCATTGAATAACAATAGACGACCGTTCGCGCTGCGTCGCGCTTGCTAAGATCGATCAGGCGCCCGGCGGTTGATGGCAGCAAGAGCGATGGCATCTCGATCCCTGGGAGATGTGCGGATGCGCCGTCGTCGATGGGAGCCGGTAAATGAGAGGGCGCTTGCATCCAAGGTTCCTTCGCGGGCGATGAGTCTGGCTTACCGCGGCGATGAATGGTTATCGTTTGGTGTTTGCGTGCGGCTGGCGGATACTTTTTTTATGCGGCTGTGTTTGCTATCGGGGAAGCGGATCATCGCGCGCCGGTCCTTCCAAAAAATAAGGGTCGATGAAGAAGGAGCTTGGTGACGACATGGCGAAACCCAACAACGGACGCATGGAAATACACGCCGTGCCAGGTCAGCGCTTCGATCCGGCGCGGTTTCGCGACGCGATGAGCCGTGTCGCGGCCGCTGTTCATATTGTCACCACCAACGGGCCGGCGGGACTTGCCGGAATTACCGCGACCTCCGTCGCCTCGATCACGGACGAACCCCCGATGATGTTGT
>DASYNQ010000154.1:0-1988 GCA_036008425.1 Methylocella sp.
CGGTGCGATGGTCCTCGTGCCACGCCGACACGACGGAAATAAGATCGGCGACGGTTTTGGAGTCGATCGCGGTAAAAGGCTCGTCAAGCAGGATAACGGCGGCATCCTGAACGAGGAGCCGCGCGAACAGCATCCGCTGCAATTGACCGCCGGAGAGAGTCGCGATCGCGCGTGCCTCGAAACCATCGAGTCCGACCGCCGCGATCGCGGCACGGATTTTCGCGGTTTCGCTCCGGGAAATGCCGCCGAACAGGCCGCAACGTTTCCATAGCCCCATGGCGGCGACGTCGAACACGTTGATCGGGAAGCTTTTGTCGATGTCGGCCGCCTGCGGCAGATAGGCAATGTCGCGGGATTTCAAGCGGGGCAAGGCGATCGAGCCCGCAAGCGGCGCAAGCGTTCCCGCGATGCCTTTGAGCAAAGTCGATTTGCCGGCACCGTTCGGGCCGCAAACCGCGAGCAGCGCGCCGCTCTCGACCTCGCCATCGAGGTGATGCACCGCGGGATGGCGGTCGTAGCCAAGCGTGAGATCGCGGAAACGGATCGCAATGTCCATCAAGGATAGGTCCAAAAATCCGGGCAAATACCAGTCAAGCCAGCGCCCAAAACACCATTGCCCATAAGCCCGCTATCACAACCACGGCGCCGCCGCATCGCGCGAGCGCGGAGAGCCGCAGCAACGAAAACGCCGGCGATGTGGCAATCCCAACCGGATGCTCGCTTGCAATGCTCATGGCAGTTCACAATGCCTTCTTCGATAGCATGAAGGTTATAACGTTAGCGCCAATGGCTGGCAAGGCCGCATGGCATCTAGCTAAACCTTAGGAAATCGGCGCGGCATTCGGTTATTTTTAATATTCCGGCACTGGCGCTGACCGCGTATTTTGCGTAATTTCCAGGCATGAAGCATGTGTCGAAGAAAGCCCCCCGGAAGCGGGCTTCCCGCCAGCTTCTTTATATTGTCCTTGGCTTCGCGGTTGGCCTCGCCGGCCTCAGCGGCTTGGTTTATGCCGTCATGCCGGGCCGCGCGGATCTCGATTCGCCGGCGATCGGCGGTTCTTTTGCCATGATCGGGCAGGATGGCCGCGTGGTGACGAATGCCGATCTTGCCGGTCGCCCCTATCTGGTGTTTTTCGGCTATACGCATTGTCCGGACTTTTGTCCGACGGCGCTGTTCGATATCTCGGCGGTTTTCAAGGAGCTGGGGCCGGACAAAAAAGTCGCCGCGCTGTTCGTCACCGTCGATCCCGAGCGCGACACGCCGGCTATTTTGAAGACCTATCTTGAAAACTTCGATTCCCGCATCATCGGGCTGACCGGAGACCCCTCGAAGACCGAGGCCATCGCCAAGGCCTTTCGCGTCTACGCAAGAAAGGTGCCTGGCGAAAAGCCCGGCGATTATACGGTGGATCATACCGGGGTCGTCTATCTCATGGACAAGCGCGGCAAATTCGTGAGCGCGTTCAATTTGTCGAGGCCGCCGCCGCAGGCCGCGCGCGAACTCGAAGCCTATCTTTAGACCATGCTCGCTTCAAATGAGGTGCTCGTGATCTCAATGTATTCGGTTCCTCGCGTGATCTTATTTAAGACCATTTCCTCCGACGAGTTATAAGATTATGCGTCTTCTCAACATCGAATCCTCTCCTCGTGGTCTCAAGTCTGCCTCCATCGCCATCAGCAACGCTTTTATCGAAGCATACCGTCAAGTCTGCCCAGAGGAGGTCTTGGTTGACACCTTGAACGTGTGGGACGAAAAGCTGCCGGATTTTGACCAGGAAGCCATTGGGGCGAAGTACAAAGGGGTAAACAAGGAGCCGATGGACCCAGCCGAGAAAGCCGTCTGGAACAAGATCCAAGAGCTGGCGGCACGCTTTCAACGGGCCGACCGAATCGTCCTCGGAGTGCCTATGTGGAACTTCGCCTACCCTTACAAGGTCAAGCAATTGATTGATCTGACCTGTCAGCGGACCATGCTCTTTACCTATGAC
>DASYNQ010000155.1:0-2796 GCA_036008425.1 Methylocella sp.
CGCACGATTTTCGCCGTCCTGCTCTTTCAGGACCTAATGGTGGCGCCGCTCCTGTTCATGGTCGCCATGCTCGGAATGCGCGGCGGCGGCCTCGGCACGGCTATTGTCTCTTTCCTGGTTCCCGCGCTCACCGGTTTGAGCGTCATCGTGCTCGGCGGCCACCTAGTCATGCGGCCTCTATTTCGTCACGTCGCGGCGGCGGGATCGACCGAATTTTTCGTGGCGGCCTGCCTGCTTGTGGTCATCGGAACCGGCGTTGTCACCGCGGCGAGCGGTTTGTCAATGGGGCTTGGCGCCTTCATCGCCGGCATTCTTCTCGCCGAAACCGAGTACCGCCGCGAGATCGAAGTAACGATCGAGCCCTTCAAAGGTTTGTTGCTCGGACTGTTCTTTGTTTCGATCGGCGCGAGCCTTGATCTTTCGCGGGTGTTTTCCGCTCCCCTAACGGCGTTCGACCTTGCGCTTGGCATTATCTTCGTCAAGTTTTGCGTCAACTGGCTCGCTGGGTGGATAGCGCGCCTGCCCGTGCGGGTCTCCACCGAGGCCGCGCTTATGCTGGCACCTGGCGGGGAGTTTGCTTTCGTCATCGTCACCGCGGCCGTCGCCGCCAAGGCCATGCCCGCCAACGCTGGCGCGGAGGCGATGATCGCGGTGACTCTTTCGATGTTCGCCGTGCCATTCCTTGGCGCGCTCGCCAAGCGCCTGGCAATGCGGCCCGCCGCATTGGAGCCCGCGGCCCTCCTGGAGCCGGGCTTGGACGTTCTTCCGGCGCCCGATGCGATCATCGTCGGCTTTGGCCGGGTTGGCCAGCTTGTCGGCGACATGCTGCATGCGCATGCCATCCGCTATGTCGCCGTGGACACCGATGCCGCCTTGGTGACACGGTTTCGGGGCAAAGGACGAGACATCTATTGGGGCAACGCGTCGCGGCCCGAATTTCTCGCCCGCTGCGGTTTGGCCAAGGCCAAGGCTCTTATTATCACAATGAACAAACCCGCCGACGCAGAAGACATTGTTCGCGGCACGCGCGCCGGCCATCCGGATCTGATCATCGTCGCCAGAGCCCGCGACGCGCATCACGCAACGCTGCTCTATGGACTCGGTGTGAGCGATGCCGTCCCCGAGACCATCGAGGCAAGCCTGCAATTGTCGGAAGCCGTGCTCGTGGACATGGGTATCCCGATGGGCAAGGTGATCGCCTCGATTCACGAGAAACGCGACGAATTCCGGAAAATCCTTCAACCGATCGCAGGCCGCGCCGAAGCAAGGCACGCCATAAAAATGTCTCTTCGCATGAAGGAAATGAACAAGCGGCAGCCGAGATCGAAAACAGAGGAGTGAGCACTGTGCGCAATCGCACGGCGTGGCTTTTCCGCGCGACCAAACCACGCTGCGCCAGAAGCCGCTCGCGGACCAAGCGAGGTTAATTGCGGCGCTTCAGATGGCCTTCGAGAAAGGCGAGCGCATCCTGCCGGTCTCCGTCATTAGCCGAAGCCACCGCCTGGTCATAGAGATCGATGATCCATTTGTCCTTTTTGGAATCAATCGCGGCCTCCCGCGCCAAGGTCAGCCACATCAGGCCGAGCGCGCGCTGCGGCCGAACACCTTCGCGGCCCGTGAACAGCGTTTGGCCGAGCAGAGCCTCCGCTTGGAGGTGCCCTTTATCCGCGGCGAGAAATAGCCAGCGGATTGCCTCCCGGCCATCCTTATCGACGCCCGCGCCCTCGAGAAGCATCCGCGCCAAATTGTATTGGGCGTTCGCATCGCCGAACGTCGTCGCGGCGAATTGGAACATTTGGAGCGCGCGTTGCGGATCAGCACGGACCTTGCTGTTGGCGATTCCGTTCAGAGTGTAGTTGCCAAGCGAGACCAACGCGCTCGACACAACCGCGCGATCGCGCCGGTTCGGGTCATCCTCATCGTAATTCGCCACGATTTGCGAGAAATAGTCATATGCCTTGATATCGTCGCGCGGCACGCCGTCGCCATTGGCATAAATTTTGGCGAGTTTCCATTGCGCCAGCAATTCGCCTCCCGCCGCGGCATATTTCAAGGCCTCGATCGCGGAGCTGGCGTTGCCTGAACGAAACCCTTCGAGACCCGCCTGCAACGCCGCCCGAGGCGTCGCGAATGTCTGGAGCGGCGCCTTCGCCTTTTCAACCGCCGCGCCATCGGCACCCTCGAACGCGCCGACGCGACCCGGCAGGCAGGCCACCAGCCCGAAAAGCACAACCCCAGAAATGCGGCTAAACGTCAGCATAGGCATTTGTTTCACTCGACGCACCCGGATGGGTAACAGCTCCGGTAACGGCGGCCTATTTCGAATGAGCGCATTCGCATGATCGCAGCCTTGACTGCGGAACTCTTCATCTTGCGGCCAACGGCCACGTTCCTGCGCCGGCTTTCCCGCCATGCGGCTTCTGGCGCAACGGGCGGCAAGTGGCCGACCAGATGGTGGGCCTGGGAGCCTTATCCTTTGCGCAAAGCGATTGACACGGCGGTCACGTCGGTGCCGCCTTGGGGCCTGATCGTGACCGATTGCCTGTCACCTTGGGTCCGCAGGTCAAGATGGGCCGTGAACCCGGCGCCAGCCACATTCACCACGATCTCCGCACCGCTGGCGCGGCCGGAAATATTTCCCGAAGCACCGCGGGTCGCCTCGGCCCAGGAGCCGGACAGCGAGCCACCTTCGGAGATGACGTTGCTGCTGATTTCAAACCTGTAGCTGTCGCTCGCGCAGCGCATAGTTTGCTGAACCGCCTTGCCGGTGGCATTAACTGTATAGGCCGCCTTGCA
>DASYNQ010000156.1:0-5607 GCA_036008425.1 Methylocella sp.
CGGCGTTGTCGTATAGACCCGCGTGCAGACGCCCCGCTTCTGCGGGCAGGCGCCGAGATGGCGCGCCTTTTCGCGATAGGTCTTTTCCTGCCGCGGCTTGCGGATCAACTGACTGATCGTGGGCATCCCTGGTCTTTCTCAATCTTTCCATAGCCATGAGCGGACAGCCGCGGCGCGACGATAAAATCAAACCTCCGGCTTCGCGACCGCGAACGCCATGAAGGCAAACGGCACAGCGCCCCAAGCCCGCCAAGGCTTCCGGCGCCGGGATTTGGCAGAGGAACACGGCATCGGATACCGCGTTCTTGCCTCTAGTCGATCCAAGCGATCGCTTGGATCCATGGTGATTGTCAAGCCGCTGGGTACGACAGCGTTTAGGTCTGAGAGGTCCGGGACGAGGCGCCCCGAAAACAAAACCTACGGCCTGTCCAAAGTGGGCGGAACTTAATAGCACCCGTCTGGCGCGTCAACCCTCATTCGCACCTCATTCGCACGGAAAATCTCTTACGAGGAAGCCCTTATTCTTGCTGTGCTCGCTCAGCCAAACGCCATTTTCCGGTTTAAGTCGCGGCGCGCACGCTTGCAACGCCGGGGTACAGCACACGGCGGAAGCGAGCGCAGCCAAAATCGGCGAAGGCCTAAGCACAGACCCGAAGTTGTTTTGACAGTGCGAACCAGGAGTGGTCTAGGCTGGGATGGTGATCGCCACGGCAAAGAGAAAGAGGATGCTTCAATGGCGGCGAAAAAGCTTCACACCGGCTTGATAGCGTTCATGTTGGTCGCGGCGCTCGGGCCACTTGAGGCGCAAGACACGACGGTTGAGACGCAACTCGTCGATGCTATGAGTAAGCTTTATAGCGTTCATCCGGGATTTCGCGCTAATCACGCCAAGGGAGTGGTTGTCACGGGAAGCTTCAAAGCCACGCCGCAAGCCGCTCGTTTGAGTAAGGCGGTGCTGTTTGCCGGTGCCACGATCCCCGTGACGGTACGTTTCTCGGACGCGACGGGCATTCCCGATATCCTTGATGGCTCCGACCTCGCGAACCCTCATGGCATGGCGATCAAATTTCACCTGCCGGACGGCAGCGAAACCGACATGGTTCTCAACTCCATCAAATTCTTTCCGGTTTCCAGCGGCGCGGATTTCCGTGACATGCTGCTCGCCGTAGCCGCCAGCCCGCCAAATGCAGCCAAACCGACGAAGCTCGATCAGTTCGTCGCGGCCCACCCGGCCGTGCCGCGCGCGCTGGCCACGGCGCAAACGCCCGACAGTTTCGCCGACGAGGAATATTACGGCATCAATGCCTTCGTCTTCGTCAACAACGAAGGCGAGCGACGCGCGGTGCGTTATATTATGGCCCCCGCGAAACTGGTGCACCTGGACCCAGCGGAAGCGGCCAAGAAGGCACGTGGTTTTTTGGTCGACGAACTGGCGGCGCGTCTTGCCCAAGCTCCAGTGAACTTTCGCCTGGAGGTGCAGCTTGCCTCACCCGGCGATACGACGAAAGATCCCTCACAGCCGTGGCCGGACCGTAACGAGGTCGTCGAACTCGGGGCGTTGACGATCGACAAACCAGTAGCCGATAGCCTCGATGCGCAAAAGAACCTTTTGTTCCTGCCCGGTCAGCTCACCGAAGGTATCGAAACCTAAGACGATCCGATGGTCGAAATACGCAATGGGGCTTATGCCGTCTCGTTCTCGCGGCGGGCTCCGTAGCATTTTCCTGCGCTTCAATGAAGCGTGTTGGGCGGAACCTCGGCTATTCGATGGCGCTGCCACAGGGAAGATCGAACCCGAACGTGCCCATGTCGACGATCGAGCGTTATCCGCAGCCCGCGGGATCCCGTTTCGCGGTCAAGATCACGGAAAACAAAAGATCTTCCCCCTTGATCCTATTCCATCGAATCGGATCGCGCTCTCGCCTCGCGCGCGGCTAGTGAAAGGCGCTCGACGAACGTTCCCTGCGCGAAGCATCGGCCAGGACAGGGTCGATTATTGTCGGAGGGTTGGGCGCGACGATGCCGGGCGGCGAGAGCGCGCCAAAAATTCGCGAAAACCTTGCGCCGCCGCGGAAATATCCGTCGAAATTAGCCCCGTGACGTAACCGAGTTCAAGGCTTGCGATGAGCAGGCCAATTCCCAGGAAAGAGTCTAACAATGTAGGCCCGGCAATCTCTCGCCTCACCAGAAGCAAAGTGATCGCGAGGAAGCCGGCGGGCATAAGAACCAAGACTTTGAAAAATCGCCCTAGGACGGCGCCAAAAAACGCGCCTCCGGTGACCAGGATTTCCATTTCGATGCCCTCCCTTTTGCCCTATGTTGGCTTACTTTTTTACGTGGCGCTTACGTTTTTTTTGGGCGCTTATAGGGTGTTCACCACAATATCTTCCCTAAAAGCACGATCGCGTAAAGTCTTATTTTGGGCACATTCGGCGTTGAGCGATCTTGGGAAGGCCCGACAACGCGACGACGCCGTCGCTCGGGGCGCCGCCGTGGGCCGCTTTTTTCTCGTTCTCACGCGCCGTCAGGGCCTGTCATCAAGCTCGGCGCGTCGCCGGGCACCTTATCCCGCGCCGGTCGGAATAATCGTTCCAATAAATTGGGATTCTTGTCCCGGCGTGCGTAAGGTGATGCGCGGTGCGGGCGGCGGAAAAAGGTTCGACCACGAAGCGACGACTGCTTCGATGCCTTGCTTTCCGCATCGCAACTCCAGCGGGCTGATTACCGGTATTTTCTAATATTCACCGGGCGTCTCTGACAGACTTGCTATTACGGCGAGCATATCTCAACTGCCGCCTGTTCGAACCGCCGGATGCTTGCGCACAGGTGGAGGGCTTTGCCGGAGCCGAGGATCCGGAATCACCTAGGAGGACGAGAGTCATGAAGACCAAACTGCTCGCGGCCATGCTCCGGTTCGCATCGTCCGCCATGGCGAATTCGGCGGCGATGCCGGGGTGCCCCAAAACCCGACCGCCAAAGTTAAGAAAAAGCCAGAGTCCGCGACGCATCGACGCATCAAGGTGCTCCTCCCTGCGGGCATTTTAACCGCACCGCAAAAAATCGGTTTGCCGAACCTTTCGCAATCGTGGAAAATGCCGCATTGTCTGTTCAATCGAATATTATGGATATGGCTGACGTGTTGGGCATTAAAATCGCTCGATACGTCCAAGAAAGGACAAAGCGCCAGCGAATGACCCGTTTGAGCGAAAAAATCCGGTTTGAGAGCGAAATCCCGGCTTGAGGAAGCCGGGAATTGATGATAGAAAATAAAAAAAAATCAACTCGATTTGAGCATGAGAAAATGAGAAAGTCTTCCATAGATTTAGAGGCCTTCGGATGTTTCAGAGCCGCTTCAGCGATATTGTAGAGCCTAGGGGTCGTGCCAATACAAATTCGCGGTTATTCCGCCAATTCAAAATCTCCTGCCAAAAAATCGAAATCCTGGCAGGGGTTGTTGATCTGTTTCTTATTGCGATTGCGAGTACCCTTGGAGGAGTAGTTTACCAACACGTTTGGTTCGACAACCCCGCCACGGTCGAAACCTGTTTGAGTGCCGGCATTATCAATGGCTTGTTATACGTTTGTTCGGTCAGTGCGCGCGGGCTGTACCGGCTTCCCGTGCTGCTTGCGCCGCTTCCGTATATTGGCCGGCTCCTCACGATCTTTGCCATCACCGCACTTTTGGTGACCGGATCTCTTTTGTTTCTGAAAGGCAACGTCGCGTCTCCGGCCTCGCCTTTGGTTGCCGCTTTATTGCCCCAAATGGTTCTCTTGGTAATTGCCCGTTGGGTTTTCGCCAAGGCAACGCGCGCGCTACTGTCGGCCGGGAGCCTCGACGGACGCCGCGTCGTGACGATAGGCGAACAGGTGGAACTGCTGGGATTGAGTGCAAAGTTCCTATTGCGATACTGTGGTTTGCGGGAAGTTTTTCGGGTGCCGATCGCAACCGATCGCGGGTGTCGCTCGGGCGAGGTCCTGGCCGGTCTGGACGACGCCCTCGCGGCGGCACGCGAACTTGGCGCCGAGGAGTTCTTGTTGGCGCTGCGTTGGAGCAGCCGGGAGCTTCTCGAAACAATTCGCTCCCGACTTCGCGAGTCTCCGCTTCCGGTCCGGCTTTTGCCTGATCGTAACATCAGAACCCTGCTGGGGCAGCGTGGTTTGTCCACGGACGGGTTGTCGCTCCCGGTGACTATCCAAGGGGCGCCGTTGACCGCTTTCGAGAGAGCGGTCAAGCGCACTCTGGACGTCGTTGGTTCCATGACGGCAATATTGTTTATGTCGCCACTTTTTTTGCTTGCCGCGATCGCCGTCAAGCTCGATAGCGGCGGTCCAATCATATTCCAGCAACGGCGAACTGGATTCAACGCGAAGGAGTTTGTCATCTTCAAGTTCCGGACGATGACGGTTCTCGAGGACGGGGCGGCCATAACTCAAGCGTGCCGCGGCGATCTTCGCGCGACACGTGTAGGCAAATTCCTCCGCCGGTCGAGCATCGATGAGCTGCCACAGCTCCTTAATGTGCTAAAAGGGGAAATGTCCCTGGTTGGACCGCGACCGCATGCGGTCGCCCATGATAGGGAATACAAGGTTCACATTGCCGATTATGGTTTTCGCCATCACATCAAGCCGGGGATTACCGGCTGGGCGCAGGTCAATGGATTGCGCGGCGAGACCCGGTCCCTTGAGAAGATGACCGAGCGTGTGAAGTTGGATCTGTGGTATATCAATAATTGGTCGCTCGGCTTCGACATCAGTATCTTAATGCGGACTTGCTTCGAGGTTCTGCGCGATCGCGCATACTGAGGGACTTGTAGTGGTTCCCTGGAAACAGCGAAATTTGGCCTTCGTAACACGTTGGTCGATTGACCGTTCCCGGTTCGCGCGGGGGCGCCCGCCTGTGCGCAACGATGCCCCTCTGGATTTTCAAGCGAAGGGGAATCCGGTTCGCCCAGATTACGGGGTCTGCTCCGTCGCGGCAAGAGGCAGAGTTTCTCCTTGCGCGAAGATCGCTTCGAAACGCCGCTTAAATACCTCCGCCGCGGCTTGGCTGTCGATGACGAGGAGATCGTTATCTTGCCGCTTCAGTCCCGACGCAGAAAAATTCGCGGCACCCGTGCGTAGCCATCGGCCGTCGATTTGATAGCTCTTGAGGTGCATCAAAGGCGAACCCGGACGCTTGAAGCGCGTCTCGATTGCAGGATTGGCGAGCAGTTCCCGGAACAGCGGAGCCGGCTCCCGCTCGCCGATTCGCCGGCCATCCATGTAAATGCGAACCCTGACACCTCGCCCTGCCGCGCGGATCAAAGCCCGCATGACCGGCCAATCGGTCAGAACATAGGCGGCGATGTCGATGTCGTGCTCCGCCAGATCGATCAGCGCGACATCGGCTTGCTCCAGATTTTCGACCGGCGCATAGTGAATGGCCGGCGCGGGATCGGCGAAGCAACGCAAGAGCGAGACAAACACTAGGGCACCTCGAAAAATACCCCTTCCGCGCGGCCTACAAATCAGATTCAAAGAATCTCTTTGAATTTGACCACCGGGAGCGGGTGCGATGGGGCAATTGGGTTTCTTTGATCTAAGCCGGCGCTATGAAGGCCTCGACGT
>DASYNQ010000157.1:0-2508 GCA_036008425.1 Methylocella sp.
TGTTCCTGGCTGGGTTAGTTCGAAAACGTTAGTCTCGGTCACGGCGTATCACTCCTTCGGTGGAGAAGTGGAGGCGTTGAACACCCCCACGATACGCCGCCTTACCCCTTCATGCCGTCACCAACTTTCGGCCTTAGCTCCGGTTCCGCACGCGCGAACCGCTATTGAGACAGCGACGTGGCCGTCCCGAAACTCAAACCTTGCCGGATAAAGCGCGGATTCCGGCGTTCCGCCGATGCGCTCAAGGCAACATCCCAGCATAAGCTCGCCGTGGCCGGAACAGTCGGGGCGCGGTCTGACCTTCGCGACTGGGCGTCAAGCTGCGGTTGGGCACGATGAAACGGATGGCGCACGGCCGCCTATGAAGCCTGGACTGCCGGTTCTGCAATGGCATACCGGTTGACTGGGATCCGGCGCCGGCTCAACGAGCGGCTATGGCCGCGCCCCGGTTGTCGCCTATAATTCGATCACCGATCTTGTTCACTGCATCCTGGAGCGGGTCGCTCGACAAGTGCGCATACCGCTCGGTCGTCCGCGCGCTCGCATGGCCAAGGAGCTTCCCAATCAAGAAAAGGCTCGCGCCATCAGCTATGGCGAAGCTGGCGAAAGAGTGTCGCAAATCGTGAATGCGGAGCCCCGAAAGTTTGGCTTTGGTGCAAACCGTCACAAATGCGCGCCACAACCCGGTCGCGTGGCCCTGGCCCCGGCCCGCAGGGAAGACGAATTCACAAGTATGTGATTCCCCTCCCGCTTCATCGTGCCACGCCTCTTCGGCCTTGGCGCGTCGCCTTGTCAGGATCTCGAGGGCGGGAGCAGAGAGCGGGATCCGGCGCTCGCCCGTGTTTCCACCCGCCTTTGTCCGCCCCGGCGGCAATATCAACAGCTTTCGGGCGTTGTCGATCTCGGACCATCGCAGCCCTAGGATCTCGGTTTTGCGCGCTCCCGTCAGCAGCAAAAGCCGTAGTGCATCGGCAAAGGTGCCCGAACAAGCAGCTTCTGCCTGAAGGTCTGAAATAGCGTCCAAGAGGTTCCCGGCTTCTTCCTTGGTGAGGAAGCGCTCCCGCACGGGTGCGCTGGCCAATTTCACCGCCGCGAACGGGTTTCCTGATACAAGGCCGTATTCGCCGCCCCATGCAAACATAGCGGCCGCCGTGGTTCGGGTCCTGCGCGCGGTACCTTCGCCGCCTGTAACGCGCGCTCGCCCCCGCGGCCCGGTCTTTTGATCCGTCGCCGTCTTCCCGACCGCGATATCCCGCACCGCGCGGGCAGCATCGGCCTTGGTCACAACGTTCGCGACCTTGCAGCCAAGAAGTGGACGCACGTGACGGTTCAGATTGGCGGCGTCGATCTGCCAAGTGCTCGCGCGCTTTGCGGGTTTCGTTTCGGGTCCGTCAGCTAGGTAGCGGTCGATCAAATCCGCCACCGTGAGCGCCTTTCGGGCGGCCTTCTTCTCTTCATTGGGGTCTTCGCCCTTGCTCGCTCGCCGAAGCGCCTCCACCGCCGACTTCCGCGCTTCGTCGGGCGTCCACGGCGAACCGTGAACTCCTATAGTGTGGATGCGCTGACGGCCACCGACTCTGCACTTGACCGCGTAGACCTTCCGGCCGCTCGCATAGATGCGAAGGAAGAAACCCTTGAGGCCCGTATCCCACAGCCACGTTTCGCCATCGGATGGAATCGTTGCGGCATCGACGGTGCGCTTCGTGATCCTCGACTTGAGGCCAGGCATGGCCGCTCTCCCGGTATTTGGCGACATCGCCGATACCATACCGATACCAGAAAATAAGCAACAAGGGAAGGCTTAACGCTACTAGTTGCGAGGAAGGGAAAGAAAAAACTTCATTGACTCTGACCGCTATGCAGCTAATGGAAACTAAACGAAAGAGCCGGAAAGCTATTAGCCTTACATTGACATCGTAGGGGTCACAGGTTCGATCCCTGTCGCGCCCACCATCCCTAAAGACGCCTATCTCGTTCGGTAACTATCTACCCATTGCGCTGCCCATCTCCGCCACGCTGTTCGTAGCTCGACCGGTCCTCGTCGCGGTCTTGGCGATCAAAGCTGTTCCGCCGGTGTCTTCCATAGGCACAACCCGCGGCGGCTCCCAAGCCGCCATGCCCAACAAAATGGCCAACAATTCCCCCGACAATCGCACCTCTATGCAACCGCGCGATCAGCTTGCCCTGCGAGGGCAATGACGGCAAAGCCAAGGATGGCCAAAACGAGAAACAACTTTTTCATGATGAGTCCTCTTCTAAGCACTCAACTGTTCAGGCAGCATTGGTTCAATTGCGTCGAGAACTGACCGCAACGTCATAGAGACCACAATCGAGCGGTCTACTGTCACCAGAAAATTGGCCTGGAGCATGATCCGCGAAAGTTGAACCTGGTTTCGCGAGATCATGCGAAATTATACTTCCGCGATCAGAGAAGTTAAGCGGGCCTAAGCGACTGGTATACGCCGCGCAAGCCGGTCGTGATCTGACTGTTCACGAGAACCTGCTGCC
>DASYNQ010000158.1:0-1804 GCA_036008425.1 Methylocella sp.
AGCCGATCCCTAAGTACGGCGAGATTCGCTGCTACATCCGCGATCCTGACGGATATATTATCGAGGTCGGACAGAGCACCGATCTTACGTACGGTTGACGCTCGGCGGGGATGGCGTGTCGGACCAGATACGTTCAGTTCCCCTAATCGTTTTTGAAACTGTTTTTGGCAAAGACGTTCCTGACGCGCCAGATAGGAATCGTTGGAGGGTCCGTGAGAGGCCTGCGTGATCGCGGCGCGCGGGGTAGGCAGTGGGTACGAGCCGCAGCGAGCGGCTACCTTATCCGGCCAAATGAAAGATCTGGACGCGACCTGTGATTCCGACCCTGCAATCCGGCGAGTTTCGCTGTCTCCTTCTGGGGCTTAGCTGTTTACGTGGCCGTTACGCTCGCAAGAGTGATCTGGCGACGCTCATTAGAGAGTGGGAAACTGTCTGACGAAGGGAAGCAAGCCAGGGCCGTCGCCGGAACTGACCCTTAGGAAGCCGCCGCTGTCCGATACTGACGTTCAGCACTATCGGCGTGCACCGGAGACGCGGACGTCGAGCCACTCATCAGCGTGTTCCATGCTGCCAGGACCTCGTTGCCGCAGTTGTACCCCGGCAGGAAGGTGACGCCGGGCCCCGGATGGCAGGAGGCTCCGCACAAGAAAAGGCGATTGACCGGCGTTGCATGCCCAGTGCCTTGGACAAGCGTGCGGTTGCCCAGCATTTGCTCGGGATGGATGACGCCGTGGGTGAAGTCGCCGTTGGTTGCCCAATGCATTGCGGCGAAATGGTCCGATGCAAACACCGCCTTTGCAACGATTGCGGCGCGGAAGCCCGGGAAATACTCGTCCATTTGCCCGATTACCATCTCGGCGATCTGGTCGCGGATTTCCCCCCGCTGTTCCTTGGGTGCGTCGCACGGGTAAAAGAAGCCATAGGCAGTGGCGATGTGGAAGCCCTTGGGCGCTAGCGTATCGTCCATGATCGTCGGGAACTGATAGGCGATCGGAATGCGCGGCGGGATGCGGCCCGCCTTGCACAAGTCGAAACACTTCTGCATCTCTTCCGGTTCGAACACCATGGCACCGCCGAAATGGGCATAAGGAATGCGGTTTAACTGTGCGAAGCGGGGCGCAAACGGCGGCAAGGCGTTCAGTTTGAAGCAGATATGGACAAAGGCACCTTTGTGCACGATCGCATCGATTTTCTCCCGCGTCTCTGGCGGCAGGGTATAGCCGGCGAGGAGCCGGTCGAAAGTGGCAACCTTGTCGAGGTTTGACACGATCATCCGGGCGCCGATTACCGAGCCATTCTTGAGCTCGACGCCGACCGCAGTGCCGTTCTCGACGAGAATGCGCGCGACCGATTGTTTCAAGCGGACTTCGCCACCGTTCTGCTCAACCTGGCGGGCAAGCGCCTCGGACATCTTTCCAATCCCACCTTTGACGCGCTTCATGAGCCCCTCGGAGCCCTCTTGCGCCATGGTGAATACGAGACACATCGCCGAGCCGGGCGTGTAAGGGCCCTTGTAGGTCGACTGGATCGCGGCAAAGGCAAGATTGGCGCGCAGTTCCATGTGCTTCTGCTTGTCGGGGAAGAAGCGGTCCATCACGTCCATGGCGGAACCGGTGAAGGCCAAGCGCAGCTGATCGCGGCGCGCTTCATCGGGCGCGTTCGCCAAGAGGTCCTCAAGGCTGTGCGGCGCCTGGCGCGCGGTGAAGCGGTTCATCACCCTCGCTGGATACTGGAAAAACTTCATCATGCGCATGAAGCCCAGGAGTGCGCCCGGCCCAAAATCGCGCAGGATCGACCAGAGCTG
>DASYNQ010000159.1:0-12980 GCA_036008425.1 Methylocella sp.
ACGTCGAGGCCTTCATAGCGCCGGCTTAGATCAAAGAAACCCAATTGCCCCATCGCACCCGCTCCCGGTGGTCAAATTCAAAGAGATTCTTTGAATCTGATTTGTAGGCCGCGCGGAAGGGGTATTTTTCGAGGTGCCCACGAAAAATATTGCTGGCTCGATGATGAAAAAGCAATCTTTGACCTGCAATACTACGTCACACGCAAACTAGACCAGGTGCGATTGGATATGGCATCGCACTTCATCATCATAACTGTTGATGACAAGAAGAAACCCGTCACCGCAGTGCAGGCGTGGCTATCGTCACCGGACAGGCTCAGCTATGCCGGACGCCGGTTCAAGCCGGGGCAACCCGCTTTTGTCGATCAGGACGGCGAAACATACATAAACCTTTGGCGCGGCTGGGGATGCGAGCCTGTGAAGGGAAACGTCGAACCGTTCACAAAATTGATCGAAAGACTATGCGCCGGGACCGAGGACGAAATGACCTACCTCATACGCCGCCTGGCGTTCAAGATCCAAAAGCCATGGGTGAAAGTCCCGTCGTTTGTCCTAATCGTCACCGACGCCGAGGGTAGCGGGAAGTCCCAGCTGGTGAAATTCATCACCGGATTATACGGCCAGCACGGGAAAATAATCACCGACCGCGAAATGGAAAGCTCGTTTGACGACTGGAGGGCCAAAGGTGTTCTTTGCGTCGGTTGCGAGGAAGTGTCGTTTAAAGAGAAGAGATCATTGGCAAACAGGTTAAAGGCAATTGCCTCAATGGAAGTGGATCATATCAACCCAAAAGGACAGCCTTCATACCAAATCGAAAACTACTTCGACCTCCTGTTCACCGCGAATAACCATGACGCAATCTACGTTCGTAACGAGCGCGAGCGCCGCCCGTTTATCGTCATGCACGAAAATGTAGTCAAAATGAGCAAAGAGGAACGCAACGAACTGCAAAATTGGTACGATAACGGAGGAAAGGAAGCACTGCTTCACTACTTGATGCACGAAGTGGATTGCTCAGACTTCGACCCTTACGAGGACGCGCCGCTTACCGTTGGAAAGAGGGAGATGGCCGAAGCCGGAAGGACTACAGCCGAACAATTCGTCGCAGACCTGCTCCAGGATGCAAGTGAAGACGAAGCAGCCGGACGCCTGAGGTGCCAGCTGAAAAGCTTTACAGATGTCTTAAGGGAATATTGCGGCGAACGCCCGCCAGATAAACGCGATGAGGCCTCGCTCTCAAAAGCCCTGAGAGCCGCCGGGCCGAAAAGCCGGAGGATGCAAATTAACGGCACACGGCATAGACTCTACCCAGTAGCCAACCTGAAAGACTGGGCGCAAAAAAAAGAAGCCGAGTGGGTGAATGAATACGCCAACGAAGCGACGCTAAGAGACGCCGAAGAAAAGAAGAAAAAAGACGATGAACAAGCCAAACAGTACTACGAACGGCGATGAAAATGGTGCAATGCGCAACCGCGCTTCTGCTAAGGCTAAGCCTGGCTGCATGCCCAGTGCCCACCCCCATTCTGACTCGCTACCGTTTTCCGTGCGTGCGCGCGTGCGCATATACATAATATACCTGGGTACCTGGGTACCTGGGCAGAGGGAACCTAGGTTTAGCAGGGGGCGTCCGGTTAAGCCCAAGCATTCCTACCCCCCTTTGCTACCTGGGCACCTGGGCATATTTTGTCTGCCACGTTACATTCTGCCGCACAAAAGCCGCAATATTTCTTGGCGAAACACCTGGGTACCTGGGCAGGGGGCAAGCTTAGCAGGACGTTTGTAAGCTTAGCAGCTGCCCAGGTCCTGCGCCCCCGTGCCAGCCAGGCAGCGTGGACTTGAGTTTATGAACCTTTGGCTTTGCCACGTAAGCACAGCAAATCCGGGGTAACATGCCGCACTGCACAACGACATAATTACCGCACTGCACAACGGGGGAAAAAGGAGACTAAAATTGAGCCGAGGCAGCCACCGTGATCGAGGAATCGCATAATGTCACCCGACCTATTTGACCTGTGGTTTGCCGAGTTTGGAGACGCCTGGCTAACCTCGAACGAGGTAGTCTCCCGTGCAACTCCTGATCTCCGCACAGCCCTGTCCGGTCTTATCGGCAGCCAGGCGTCTGCCTTCCAGATTTCCGAACTGCTTGCAAAATTGCCGGATACCTCCAATGGCTGGCTTCTAAAGCGGGGTTCCCGAGACGGACTTCGCACTTGGCGTGTTATCCGCGCTTCGGAAGACGAGCCGCGAGCCGCGCCTCAACAGGCTCTCGTTCCGAGCGAGCCCCTTGATCCGATCACTCCGGCCGAGATGCTAGCTTCAAATCTGACCATATCGCTTCGCCGTCAGGCTGAATTGTTGGCCCAGCCTTTTGACGCGGACAACCTTCAGCGTTCCCGCCTCATTGCCGACGTTGCGGCCCAGACCCTCAACGCTGCCTTGCGTGCCTCCGAGTCCATCCTTCGTCCGCCGCGTGATCAGAACCGTGCGCCTAGTGCTCGGTTGTTGGAGGCGGTTGCGCGGGCGGACCGGGAGGGGGATTGAGCTATCCAACTTACTGACAGTAAGCGGGTATAGTGGTGGAACTCTTTTGAAATCAATTAGACATCACGCCGTACTGCGCTAGCGGACCCGTAACGAACCTACAAAGCCCGAAAATACCAGCTAAGACGCCGGTTGCAATTCAAGCCTGGCGGGGCGCCATGGCGCGCTTCTCCGCGAAGAGGACCCGATGCCAGCTACACTCGACGCCCTTCGCGCCAGGATCGCCGACGAACCCGTTTTCGCTCACCGCATGCTGTTCGAGTCTCGGCACCCAAACGCCCCGGCGCCCTTCCACAAGGACATGATCAGCCTGTATCACTCGTCTCACGAGCGCGTCTGCGTCCTTGCCTTTCGTGGCGGCGCCAAGAGCACGTTGGCCGAGGAGGCGCTCATAATCGGCGCGCTCACCGGCGCCTTCCAGTATGCGGTGATCGTATGCGCCACGCTTGGCCGGTCCACTGACCGGCTGCGGTCGATAAAGCATGAACTTGTAACCAACGATCTCGTCGAGGAGATTTTCGGGCCACAAGAGGGCGACACGTGGCAAGTCGAACGCATAATCCTAGCTAATGGGGTGTGCATAGATGCCCTGGGCGCAGGACAGAGCACGCGCGGCCTCAAATATCTATCCCGCCGCCCTGAATTTTCCCTCGTCGACGACTTGGAGGAAAGCAACTTGAATCTCGACAACGTGTCGACCCCTGAAAAGCGGCAGTCCGTCGCAGATTGGTTTTACGGCGTGTTCGAGCCGAGCTTATCGCGCGCCCCGTCACCGAAGCTTCGGATATGTGGCACGATGCTGCACGAGGAAAGCCTGATCGGCAAAATGTCGCGATCGCCGGACTTCAAATCGCTAATTGTTCCCGTCGAGCACTTCGATCGAGACGGCGGCAGGGTAGCGTCTTGGCAGGCTCAATTCCCGCTTGAGTGGATCGACGCCACGAAAGACAGGTATGAGCGGCAAGGTGCGGTTGAGACGTTTAACCAGGAGTACATGTGCCAGGCTAGTTCCCCTCAAGCGCATGCCTTCAAGGAAGAGCACCTTCGCTTTGACGACACGCCCCGTGCATGGGAGCCGTGCCATGTCATCTATGACCCCGCACGCACCGCGGCGCCCGGCAAGTCCTGTGCCACCGGCAAGATCGTGGCGTCATGGATCAACAACCGCCTGCATGTTTGGGAGGCGACGCAAAACTTTTGGTTGCCGGACGAGATCATCGCCGACGTGTTCAAATCGAGCGCCGAGTGGAATCCTATCTCGATCGGCGTCGAGGAAACCGGGCTCAACCAATTCCTGATGCAGCCGCTGCGCGCCGAGCAGATCAAGCGCGGCTCAATTCCGCTTCGTCCTCTCAATCCGCCACGCGGGCCAGGCAAGGAGCAATTTCTGCTTCGGCTGCAACCCTTCTTCGCCGCCGGCGAGGTTATTTTCCACGGGACGAGGCACAAGTTCGACGCTCTCGTCAAAGAGCTTCTGGGCTTCCCTTATGGCCTGAAGGACACGTTGAACGCACTCGCATACATGCTGGAGATCAAGTCTGGCGAGCCTGTTTGCGGCCACTTCACGGCCGCGCATGTGATCGGCGAGGCAAGGGTTCCCCAATGGGCGCCGCGTACGCTGCTTTTGCACTCTGACGGGCGCGATACCGTTGCCGTTCTCGTCGCGTATCATCGGGAGGTTTGGACAATCATCGCCGATTTTCACGAAGCCGCACCGCCCGCGCACTGTGTCCCTTCGATCGTGCGCGCGGCCAGGGCGACCGCCGCCGGACAGGTAGCAGCCCAAGCTCCGGAGGAGCACTTCAAGCCATACGATACCGTTGGCCTTTACCACGCAGCAAGCACCGCCGGCCTTACCCTCACCCAAGGCGGGAGCGTCGTCAGGGGGCGCGAGGAGATGCGCCGCATGATGCAGGTTACATTGGGCCAGGACCCGGCCTTTCAGGTTGCGAGGCAAGCTTCGTGGACGTTGCGCGCTCTTTCCGGTGGGTACGCGCGAGAAGCCGACAAGAGCGAGGCAATGCCGGGTCCCTACCGCCTGATTGGCGAATCGCTGGAAAGCTTCGCGGCGTTCGCGGGAAGCCCCGAGGGCGACGTCCCTAATAATCGGTTCACTCCGGGAGGCCGGCCCTACTTGTCGTCGGTGGTGACCGTTCCGCGACGGCGCGCGCGAGAGCCAACTTAGGGGGAGCCGGCTATATCAACCTTACGCCGGACTCGTTGATCATCTCGATC
The DNA here is from genome assembly GCA_036008425.1 of Methylocella sp. Classification (GTDB taxonomy): domain Bacteria; phylum Pseudomonadota; class Alphaproteobacteria; order Rhizobiales; family Beijerinckiaceae; genus Methylocapsa. Next base: position 4,777 of record DASYNQ010000159.1, read on the forward strand.
CCGGCGTTTTCCAGGGCCAGCCTAATCGCCCTCTTAGCCTTCGCAGATACCGTTCGCCTCTCCCGCTCAAAATCCACAACGGTGGACAACCCTACTCCGGCCGCCTCCGCGAGCCGAGGCTGCGACCAATCTAGTATGGCGCGACCGGCGCGGCATTGCGTTGGGCTCATGCCCTCGACAGTAGCCCATTCCGCCGCGCTCGTCACGGCCACGGCGTAGGTCATAATGTTACCAACATTTTCAGTTGACTTCATGATAATCTGGCCTACGTTTATCGACATATGCTGTTAAATGCAAGACGGGACTGAAAAATGAAAAACGTCATGAAAATCCTAGTAGCCGCGACGAGCCTAGCCGTCTGTTCCCTTCCCGCGCATGCCAATGACCCGGGGCTGGACAGGGCGATTCGAGAGTTGGAGGCACGACTCTACATTTTAGACAGAGAAGCTATCGAAACCGACATCCAGAACCGCGACTATTTCAGGTTCCAGGACGATGAGTTGCGGTTCATGCTCGATGAGCAAAATGCGGGGCGAGAGTGAAATGAGAATAAGCAAAAACCGCCTCGGCCCCGCTATCGCCCTCGCCGGCCTATTTGCAATTGGGCTTATCGGCGTGTTCGAGACCAGCCACTCCCCGCTCCCCGCTGTAGCCGTCATCCCGCATGTCCAATTCGAGGCCGAGCTGAACAACTTTGAGCCTTGGCAGGAATTTATCGCCCCTGACGGGAGTCACCGACTTTGCAGTCCAAACACGGCGGCGCACGTGTGCAACGGCCCTCTCGGGCGGGAGCATGGGCTGCGTGCGCTAAAGTGGCCCGCGTGGACGATCGCCATGATCCTTGCCGTCGCGATAGCTGGTTGGCGCAGCACACGCGCGGCGAGGAAGCCGTCATGAGACGCGCGTTCATCGCCGTCATCATCGCCCTCGGCATTGCCGCTCTCGTCAGTCACCGGCATGCGCATGCGCAGCCGCCAAGTATTTTGCCGGATCCGACGTTAACGCCTGGAGCCGTTCGCACGACGGACATGCACGCCGTTTGCGATGACCGCCACACGAGACAATTCCGTCATTGGTCACGCGAGCGGGCGGACCGGCTTCTGCAAGAGCACGGATTGCCGCCGGGGCCTTACTCGCAGTCATACGAACTCGATCACCTAATTCCTCTCGATCTTGGCGGCGCGGACGTCGACGCCAACTTGTGGCCGGAGCCGCGCCGTTCGATTGAGCCAGAATGGAATGCGGAGCGGAAGGATCGCCTTGAATGGCACATGGCCGATCTAGTTTGGGGAATTATATATTTGACAAGTACGCCGAATCCCGTAAGGTGCTCGTTTCATAAGAGCACTGGGAGATTCAGCGATGGCTGACGAGCCTAAACCACCAATCGTAACAGACCCGGACAACGTGCCGGAAGTGCTGTGTGATGGACCATTCAATGTTACGGTAGGAGGTCTCTTTGTATCTTTGACCTTTACACATGGAAGGCCAGATGCCACAGTTCTGTTTCGAGACGGAACAATTGACGTCAAAGCCATAGTGCGCGCCCGCATTGTAACACCCATGAATAATTTGGTAGCGCTGCGAGACTTGCTGAACCGAATCATTCAAGATCCCGGCACCCCAGTACCCCCCGCCGGTGGCACTCAACATTGAGTCGCTCATTGCCGTTCCTTTGGCTTGGACTTGATTCTCGGTTTAGGAGGCAACTTGGCGAGTTGCCCCATAAGGGCGTCAGCCGCCGATTTCTCTTCGTCCGCGCCAACCTCGCGCGCCTTCTCAATGAACAGCCTGGACTGTTCTTTATCATCGGGATAATGCGCTGGCTTACGTTTTTGGCGTGGCATCCTTAGAATCCACTTTCATTGCATCCAACAACGGAGCGGGAGGCCCACCGGGATTTCGCTGCCTACCTTCTTGGCTGCGCCGCCTTCGTCCGTCATGACATAGGTCGCGCCATGGATTTGAGCTTCAACGATCGGGCGAAGGTTCTTTGCGGTGACGGCCGGGATGTGATGGGAACGCACTCGACCACCGCGCTCGACAAGAGAGAACACTGCTTCCTTGCCAGCGCCGCCAGTTCCAAGATGCTGGCGCTTGCTGCGGTGTTTGTTCTTTTCCAATCCGCCGACGAACGTTTCGTCAATTTCGACTGCCTTACCTTCGCCTCCGAGCTGCGTAATGAAATGTCCGTCACGCATGGCCTCGCGAAGACGATGACACATGAACCAAGCAGTTTTGTACGTCAGCTTGAGTGTCCGATGTATCTGATGGGCACTGATGCCCTTCTTGCTGGACGTCATGAGGTGGGCCACCTGAAACCACTTATGAAGTTTGACGTGGCTGCGTTCGAAAATGGTTCCGACCGTAGCCGTAAATTCGCGCTTGCAAGGGCCGCAGCGCCGCAATCCGGCGCGAGCACCCCTGACTAGCGTGATGCGATCGAAGCCGCCACAACGCGGGCAGTATGGCCCATTTGGCCAAACGATCGCCTCCAGCCTCGCAATTGCAGCCGCTTCGTTATGAAAATGTGGTTCGGAAAGAATGCTCATGACTAACTCCTTGAGTCATAAGCTAATCTATTTCGGCGTACTTGTCAAATATATAATTCCCCTAGTTTGCTCCGGCCAGCTCGACTTGTACGTGGCTCAAGAGGCAATCCGTACGAATTGGATTGAGGCTTACGAAAAGTACGTTGGCGAGGCCTACGGAGGCCGCTGAGTGGCTTCTGCCCAGCCCGCATCCTAATTTCGTAAGCGCGTGTCACGGCGCCGCCCGGTGGTAAGCGCGCTCACTTCAGAAATCCGTTCGCCTTCAGCCAGTCGGTCAAGATTATTTCCACGAGCACGGAAAGAGGGCGCTTGTCCTTTTTTGCCGCCTTCGCGAGTGCGGCCTTCACGGGCGGCTCTACCCTTGCACCAAGAGGCACTTTCATAATTCGATTCCTGTGGCTGTTGACAAAGAGATACCGGCGGTATACTCTGAGTTGTCTAGCAGATGCTAGGCAACAATGCAAGAGGACGAGCCAATGACGAGACAACTTCCCAAACAGATTTTCGGCATGCCGTCCACAGAGAGGGCCAGCCGGATCGACGACAGCGACGCGACGAATGCCGCTTGCGCCGCTCACTTTCGTTTCACCGCACGCATGCGGGAGCTGGAGGTGCAATTCGAGGCGAAGGCGAGCGAGTTGCGCTCGGCCTTCCTTGCCGAGCTTTCCGCCCTCCGCGAAGGGGAAGCAGCATGAAAGCCGGGAACCCGAAGGCACGCAAAGCGCCGGCGGCGCCCGTCGATCCGGTATTCGCCGCGATCGCCGGACATAGAGCGTTGATCAAGGAAGCGAGGCGCCTTGAAGATAGCTGCAGGACTGTCCGCGCTAAGGCGGAAAAAAGGTATGGGAAATGGACACGGGCGCCACACTCGGGTGAGTGGCCGGGGGAAACAATCGTATCCCCGTTTTATGATCGATGGCACCGCGCCTCCGAGTCCGAATACAAGGCGGCTAGGCGTTTGGCCCGGACAGTCCCAACATCGCCGGCAGGCGCGGCTGCCCTGATTGTCCATGTCCGTCGCACGCTCAAGACGGTCCCCGAGGTAGAGTGGATGGACTGGGTTCCGCTTGCACTCAAGACAGTCGCCGCCACACTACTACCGTATGATGCTCCGCCTTCGCTATCTCACCCTGAAACTTCGCGCGCTGTGCGGGGGTTTGCGGCGGATGCGCGCGGGGCGTGACGCCCCGTGGCTGCGTTAGGCAACCCCTGGCGCCGCCACAGGACGCCCATGCCGCTTCCCCACCTCTCTCAGGAAATCCGGTCAGTTTTCCACCGGCTTTTGCAGGCCTTTGCTGGTTTTGCAGGTGACGAATGATAATTGTGTTATAATCTACATCGTCACACACAAGAGGGGATGCCCGCGTGGAACGCTTGGACGGACGCCTAGAGGAACGCCTCTTCTTGAACCTACGATCTCTAGACAAGGAGCGGCTAAAAATTGCCGCCATTGCCGACGGCCGATCTGTCGCAGGTAAAGCTAGACAACTGATCCTCGCTGGTCTTGCAAACGTCAGGCCGGCGAAGACCGGTGATCGGAACGCGGATGCGTAAGGACATCACAGGCCAGCGTTTCGGGCGGCTGGCGCAAAACGACACGATCAGGATGATCAACGAGCCCGCTCATCATGCCGAGAGGGAGGCCGCCTAATGCTTGAGGCAGGAAGGCCCCCTGAAGTTTTTTACCTCCTAAGGCAAGCCGCCCGCTTGGGGGCAAAGCTCGATATCTCGGATGACGGGGCGACTCTGATTGTCGAGCCTGAGACTGCGATCCCCGACAATCTTAGAAATCTTATCTTCGCGGCCGAGCCCGAGTGCCTCGCTGCCCTGCGAGGATTTCAGCAAATTCAGCGGTCTTTCGAGGAGCTGGTGGAAATCGCTCAGAAAGCGGACGTTGTACGGGGCCAGGTACGCCCTCGTTCCCGAGGCTAGAGGAGATGTTACGCTCGCGATCTTCAGCCTCTTCGACGCTCTTCCACCCGACCTGTGGCGCGCTCTAAATGCCCGCCGTGGGGATATCGCGGCGACGCTGGCAACCCTTGGCGTTAAAGGCTCCGTATCCCTAGACGACATCCTTAATCTTGTGCGGCGGTACGATCGCCGGGCGGAAGCGAATTAGCGGAGTAGACAAAATGGGCGGCGGCGGCGGACAGAACCCGGCGGGCGGAGCCACTCAGGCGTTTGGGCAGGCTATCGGCACTACCGGGACCGGTCTGACTGACTGGTTCGGGCAGCTTAAGGGCGAAGACATGTGGGCTATGCAACAGCTGAACCCAGACATCTCGTCGATGCTGAACACGGCGTTCGATCCGCAGCAAGCGCTTTACGACCGCACCCTTCAGCAAACCACGGATCAAACCCGCTCCGGCGAGGCTGCGCGCGGGGTCGCGAACACCCCATATGGCGCGGCGGCCGAGGGGAACGCGCTCTCGAACTTCAACATAGACTGGCAAAACCAAGAGCTCCAGCGCCAGCAATCCGGGCTTGCGTCGGCTGGCAACACCTACGGCCAGTTGATCCAAGGCGGCGCGACGGCGGCGCAGCCGGCCGAGGCGGCGATCAATGCGTACGCGAGCGCTTACAACACATCGAGCACGGCCGAGACGGCGAACCTCAACAGGAATCAGGCGGCAGACCAGGCAGGAATGCAGGCTCTCGGGCAACTTGGGAGCTCCTTGGGCGGCGTCGTGAACAAGGGCGGGGGGACGGGGTGATGGTTAACGTCAAGAACAATGCCATCCGCGCCGGCTCCGTCTCAGGGACCATCAAACCGAACGGCTACCGGGAGATCATGATCGATTGCCGTTTGTACAAAGCCCACCGCGTCTTGCATGGTTGTATATTCATGGCGAGTGGCCGGAACGCGCGACGGCGGCGATTAGGGAGGCCGCGTAACCATGCAGGATGATCGCATTGAGACGGGCCTGAAGATTCGCATGCTGGAAAAAAGGCTCGCCGATTTGAAAGGTGCCGGGCGGGGCAAGTCCAGCGGCGGCAAGTCAGGCGGCGGCGAGAAGGGTAGCGCCTTCAAGCCACCGAAAGCCGGCAAGGTTCCGTCCGGCAAGGGCGGTGGCGGCCGAAGCGGTGGCGTCAAGGTATTCAAGGGCGGCGGCAAATCCAAGTCTCCCAAGACGCCCGAGCCTCGCCCTGTTGCGGCCCAGCAACGCGAGCTCGTCAGCGCGGGCAAGGACGTCGACGCGAGCCGTAGGTTTCTTCCGGCGGGCGGCGGCCATAGGTCCGGGCCGAAGAAGCGGAAGGCGTGAGCCGTGGCTGATGCTTCATGCGCCCGGTGCGGCGCCTCGTTCGCCCCTCGCCGGCTGACTGCGCGGTATTGCTCGACGGCTTGCCGGATGGCGGCTCACAGGACGCTTAGCGTAACGCCCGGCATCATCACCCCAAAAGTTAGCGTAACACGGGTCAGCGCCTCATTGGCGCCGGCTGGCGATACGTCCTGGCACGCCCCGAGCCCCGATCTAACCGGGCGCGCGGCCTGCGCTGACGACTACCTTATGCTCGACCACATAGCCGATGCTCCTTCCCCTGAAGACGACGAAGCGTTGGTTGCAGCTCGGGGCTTCTATCGCGCCGGGATGACGGCCGGTCTTGGGGGCAAGACTGGGCCATTTCCGCTGATGGCGGCGGCTGATTTGTTCTTTTATCGCGGCTGGCGTTGCGCGCGCGGGCGTCCGGCGAGCGTTCCGGGCGAGCAACACATGCTGAAATCGGAAAGGATCGCGGCGTGATGGACGGCGAGGAGCGGGCATCGTGGCGGTAGGCGGGCCCGCGAGCTTTGGAATCGGCCTTCTCTCAGGTCTCGCAAGAGCCCAACAGCACGCGCGCCAGCAAGCCGGCGCCAACTACCGGTTTCAGGTGGAACTGGCCCTTAAGCAGCTCAAGGAGCGCAAGCAGGAAGAGGATGCGATCGCCAAGGAGCAGCGGTCTTTGAGCATAGCTGCGGCCGAGGCTAGAGCCGCGCAGTCCGATATCGACATCATTCACGCCGAGATAGAACGGGTTCGCAACTCCCCCGGCGCGCCGTTCAAGGATGCGGCGCTCGAAGGTCATCTTGAAGAGGCCAGGTCTCGGCTAGAGGACGCTCATGCGGAGTTGCAGGAAAGACAAGGCAAGCTTCAAGACCTGATCGCGGACCGGGACGCCAGGGTGAGGGGCGCCATTCCACCTACCAGGACGGGCGGGTTTTTCGGATACAACCAATCCGAAGTGCCACCTGAAAAGCGTACCGATGAACAGAAAGCCGCGTACAAGGCGGCGATCGTCAAGGGCGAGCGGGAACAGGGCGCGGAGTTCAATAAGGCGGCTAGCCCCATCGAGCGCGAGATCAGGCAGGCGGAGGCCGGCGAGAGCAGGGAAAACGCCAAGATCAAGGGCTTCGAGACGGCTGAGGAAGAGGGCCGGAAGCAGCAAGGCATTCTCAGAAAAGCTGGAGAAGCGAGATGGGGTGGAGAAAACCAAGATAGGCCACGCGAAAACACGCGGCTTTCGCGGAATTCGTGTCGTCAAAGCCGATGTGGAAGAACACCGAGGGTACCGCGATGATTAAGCCGCGATTAAGCCGCCAACCCCCCCTTGCGGACGCATGCGGACAGAGACTTGTATTATCCCTTACCTGCGCGCGCGCGTGACGGGCTAATCAGATTAGTTGTCCGCATTCGTCCGCAGTCAAAATGTCGCACCTATTAACCAACGGGAAACACACGGCTTTCCGGAACGGTGGCTTTTTTGTGGCGAACTGCCGAGCTTTGACTTAGGTGTGGGGGCCTGACGGCGGGTTTCGCGGAAGTTCTTGCCAATGGGGGCGCGGCCCGGAAAGGTTTCGACTGATGTCTCGCATCTCTCCTGTATCTCGATGGCTTATTGTCCCCGCGTAAAGATTCCACCTTTGTGGAGTTCTTGATCTCCCGCATGCGTCGAGAGGTTATGGCCGTTCCTGACAGTGTTCCGGGCATTTTCGGCAACATCAACGGACTTCGGTCGTATCTTCGCACGCTTGGCATTACCTCCCCCGGCACCGTTACGGGCATCTGGAAGCGCTATCTTAAGTGGCTAGACGACGGCTACATTGTCCCCTGTGAGTACGATGAGTACGATGATCCCTGGACATTTGAGACGCCAACGCAAACCTTGGACTTGAGGCGGCTGTAACACGCGCGAGAGACCGATGAGTGTTCTTGAAATCCTTGCTGAGGCTGCCAGGCACGGCGTCACGATGAGCCTGGACGGCGGCAGGCTGGCCTTGCACGCCGAAGACAAGCCGCCGGACGATCTTCTCGCCAGAATCCGCGTGAATACGGCGGCGATTATCCGGCACCTCGCGGATAAAGAGCTAGTGCGCGAAGGCCCTCGTGATTCCGATTTAAACCCGGCCGAGTTGTTTGCCGATAATGTCCGGAAATCACTTCTGTGCCACTCTGAAATTCTTGATCATCCTTTTGATCCCGAGGATTTTCGGATGGCCAGAATTAAGTCTGACACGGCGACTTCGGTTCTAACCGTCGCGTCGCGTGGGTCACCGGACGAGCTTAGAATCAAGCGGGACTCTAGCCGCGTTGCGAGCCCGCGCCTGATCGAGCGTGTCAATGAGGCGCGCCGGATATTGGCTGCGCGGCGGTCTTGCCATGATTGACGAACTTG
>DASYNQ010000160.1:0-3207 GCA_036008425.1 Methylocella sp.
CGCGACCATGCGTTTTCGGCCGATATGCGCTCGGCCCCGGTGCGCCGCATCGGCGATGTGCGCACCTTGCGCGCCCAACAATTTCCCGAGGACGCGGGGCCGCTCGCACATAACGTCCGGCCGGACACTTACTTCGAAATCAATAATTTCTACACCGCCACGATCTATGAAAAAGGCGCCGAAATCATCCGCATGCTGAAGGTGCTCATCGGGGACGATGCCTTTCGCAATGGCATGGATCTCTATTTCGATCGTTACGATGGAACGGCGGCGACGATCGAGGAGTTCATTTCCTGTTTCGCCGAAACGTCGGGCCGGGACTTGGCGCAATTTTCGCGTTGGTACAACCAAGCGGGCACCCCTCTCGTCGACGCCACGGCGTCCTACGACGGAGCGGCGAAAACCTTCACGCTCGATTTTTCCCAATCCTGCAAGCCAACACCCGGCCAGGAGAAGAAGGAGCCCTTTGTCATTCCAATCGCACTCGGTCTCGTCGCTCCCGGCCGGGGCGACATCGAACTGCGCACCGGCGGCCACGATGGGGCAAGAGCGGCCGAGCTGTCGCGCGGGGTGATTGAGCTCTCAACTACGCGGCGGCGGATCGTCTTTCGCGACGTGGCGAGCCGCCCGGTTGCGTCCCTGCTGAGGGGGTTTTCGGCGCCGGTCCGGCTCGATAACGCGGCAAACGAGGCCGATCTCATTGCGCTTATTTCGCATGATAGCGACGGTTTCAATCGCTGGCAGGCGGCGCAGACCTATGCCGTCCGCCTGCTCTTGCGTTCGGTCGAACGCATCCGCGCCGGAGAGGTGCTGGATCGGGACAAGGCGTTTGTCGCCGCAATCGCCACCGTCATTGAGAAAAGCGCCGATCCAGCATTCAGCGCGCAGGTAATTACCCTGCCGGGCGAGGCCGACATCGCCCGCGAAATCGGCGAGGATGTCGATCCGGATGCGATCCATCTCGCCCGCGAAGCTCTGCGCAGGGAGATCGGACAAGACGCCAAGCAAATGTTGCTCGCGACCTATGCGCGGCTGGCGCCGGACGGACCTTATTCACCAGACGCCCTTGCCGCGGGGCGGCGGGCTTTGCGCACTGCCGCGCTCGATCTTTTCGCCGCCGGTGATAGGCTCGAAGGCGCGCGTCTCGCCACACGTCAGCTCGACGGCGCCACCACCATGACGGACGAGATCGCCGCGCTCGGCGTGCTCGCGCATATCCCTGGAGAAGAACGCGAAACCGCGCTCGATGCCTTCTACTGCGCCCATGCAGGCGAACCGCTCGTCATCGACAAATGGTTTGCCCTGCAGGCGACGATCCCCGAAAGAGGCACGCTCGACCGGGTGAAAACCCTCATGAAACACAAGGCTTTCTCGTTTAGCAACCCGAACCGGATGCGCTCGCTCGTTGGCTCCTTCGCCGCCATGAATCCGACCCAGTTCAACGCGGAAGACGGCAGCGGCTACGATTTTACCGCGGGAATTGTCCTCGACCTCGACGCCAAAAACCCGCAGGTCGCGGCGCGCCTGCTTTCGGCCTTCAAGAGCTGGCGGACGATGGAACCCAAACGGCGAGCTCTCGCCAAGGCGGCGCTGCGCCACGTCGCCGGCGCGGCCGGACTCTCTCCCGATGTCAAGGACATCGCCGAACGCTCGCTCGCCTGACCATCGTTGTCATAAAGCTTTAGGATCCTCCATGACCGAAGCGCTTTGGACCGCAGTTGATCGCTATATCACGGACATGCTCGTGCCCTCCGACGCGGCGTTGGATGGGGCGCTGGAGGCGAGTGCGCACTGCGGACTTCCGGCCATCCAAGTTACGCCAAACCAAGGCAAGCTCTTGCACCTCTTGGCCCGCCTCCAAGGCGCGCGGAGAATTCTGGAGATTGGTACGCTAGGCGGCTACAGCACCATCTGGCTCGCCAGGGCGCTGCCCGAAGATGGCCGCTTGATCACGCTCGAGGCCGACCCCAGATATGCCGAAGTGGCGCGCGCGAATATTTCTCGCGCGGGCGTGGATGCCATGGTGGATCTACGGGTTGGCCGCGCCCTGGAGACTCTGCCACAAATCGCCGCCGAGGGCGGCGGCGATTTCGATCTCACCTTCATCGACGCCGACAAGCAAAGCATCCCCGAGTATTTCAGGTTCGCCCGCAAACTATCTTCGCGGGGCAGTCTCATCATCGTCGATAACGTTGTGCGCGACGGCAGGGTAATCGATGCCGCAAGCGACGATCCCGATATCCAGGGGATACGCCGGTTCAATCAGTTGCTCGCCGCCGAGCCCGGCGTCTGTGCCACGGCGATCCAAACTGTCGGAGCCAAGGGCCACGATGGTTTCGCGATCGTGCTCGTGACCGTTTAGCGTCACAGCCCCGACTTGGGTTGGGTTGCCATCCTCCTGTCCGGTGGCCCGTGGCGGCCATCTTCTGCGTGGCGATCAAATTTGCATTCATTTTTAATTAATCTCTGGACAAAACAAAAAAGTGAGACTCTGATGAAATCGATTCGGAGAGGTGCGGCACATCGCTCCGGGTCGGTTTCGAGGGGGCCTGACATGGCGCGCGCAGATTCTGCGCATGCTCCCGTTCGAGCGGGGGCAGGGCGGGGACTTGCCTGTACGGCGGCGCAACCCGCCGTCCTACGCTTAGCCCAGCGTGAGATTTGGGTGCGGCGCGCGGTCCCCGCCACGGTGGCGCTCTTTGCCGGCGCGTTTATCGCGATCACGTTCGGTATGACGCGCGAGGCGTATGATCGCGCCGTAACGGATGCCTTCACCGACATCGAATTGACCGCCGGCGTCGTAACCGGCAATCTCAACGGCGCGTTTAGGGATTCGCTCAGAACCGATCCAATGGCGGCTCTAGCGCGGGCGGCGCCTTCCCGCGCCTTGGCGCGCGGGCAGCAGCTGGTCGTAACCGGCGCCGCTGGCGACATAGTCGCGGCCGCTCCCACGCTCTCCGGCACCAATGCCACGCTCACCGATTATTTGGGGCCCTCGCAGCCATTGACGATTTTCGCGGAAAAAGCCGGTGTCCTGCGTATCAACCTGGCGGACGGCGCGGATGTCTTGGCGGCCGTGCGCACGCTCGATCCGCCGTTCGGCCAAGTCGCTATCGTTCATCCCATGGTGGCGGTCCTCGCCGAATGGCAAGCGGCGGCGTTTCGCGCCACCATCCTTTCGATCTGCACGGTCCTTGTGCTGATTGC
>DASYNQ010000161.1:0-6987 GCA_036008425.1 Methylocella sp.
CGACTTAGACTTTCCGAAGAAATCGGGGAGCCCGGAAAGAGGCTTCTCAAGTGCGGTCATCAGGGTAATTGGCTGGCCGGTTTGCCGGTTCATGTGCATGGTCAAAAAGGCCGGCTCGAAACAAAGGAAATGGTCTTCACCATCCGGCGTCGGCTGCTCAAAAAAGTTGAAAACCCCGTGCCCGCAACGTTCGATGAAATGTTTGATTAACTCCGGCTGAACGCCGAGTTCGGCTAGCTCGAATGCAACAGCCCAATCGACCGCGGCCTTGCGGTCATAGTCGATTTTGGCGCCACGGCCAGGCGCAGCCGGCACCAGCCCGAGCTTTTGAAAATGCCGAAGCCTTCCCCGGAAAACACCGGAGGATTGTTCGGTCACGAAGTGCAGCGACGCGATCGCCCTTTCGATCTCCCCATACCGCACGATGGCGCCGCCTTTCCCGGGTTTCCCCAAAAAAGAGCATAAAGTAACCATTCTGCCTTGACAAGGCCAAAAGAGGGGTTATTTTCCAAAATAGCAGAAGGTTGACGTCATGCTATTTCAAAGGAAATTTGACATGCCCGCGTTAGAAAATCCGCTTAGGCTCAGGTGGGGGTTCCGATCGATCGGCGAATTCCTCGGAACCGATGAGCGTAAGACTGAATATCTCGTAAAATCGGGGCGCCTGCCGGCGGCGAAAGTCGGCAAGCAATGGTGCGCGTCCGAGACCGTCCTTACCGAACATCTAGAGGGCCAGCTCCGCGCTTGCCTCCCGTATGGGAAGGCAAAGTGACGGATGCCGCATTTAAATGCGTCGAGACCCGCCACCGAGCCAACGGTGAACGGGTCTCAAAAGGCGTCATTGCTTGCTGGCGTTGACCTTCAGACATTAGGCAAATTCTCCCCAACAAAGCAAGCCCAAAATTCGCGCGCCGTCCGCGAAGCCAAGCGGCTACTTAAGCTTGAGTTTCTGCACGAATGCGCGGGCGGAATCGCGGTTCACGCCGCGCTGGTCCAAACTTTTTCCCAGATCGGCGACACGGCCGGCGTTTGCTATGCGATGCGGCAGCTTTTCGCCCATGCCAAGGCGGCTCATCCAATTTATTTAGAGCTTCGCGACGAAACCCGCGAGGCCGCGTCATGACCGCGCGCGAACGGCTTCCGAACCGGCGGCAATGCGAATCGTTCAAATTTTGCCATGCTGGGCATCCCAGCCATGCCGCGCTTATCGCTCGCGTCAAAAAAGATGATGGCCGGGCTAAATCCGCTCTGATCGCCGTTGCCGGACTCATGCGCAAGAATGGAGGCCCCGATGAAACCCACTGACGTTGTTTTTTATAGAAACTCGCTGCCAGGCATCGAGCCTCCCCGAGGCGATCAGGAAATACTCGACGTCATAGATGGCATCGCCAAAACCTTAGCCATAGACGCGTTTAAGAGGCATGGCGAGGCAGCATTCGATGCCCCGATATTATTAGCCGCGATTCATGAGGCTGGCCACGCGAAACGGTCACTGGAGACACCGTTACGAAATGTATCATCGCAGCGCAATGCCTTGCTGCCCAATGGAAAGCGCAAACCGGTTTGGCTAGGATTCACCAGCGTCAAAAACAAAGTCCCATTTAAATCTAATGAAACGACGCCAGCTGGCGCGGACATTATTTGCGCTAGCAATAAAATAGCCGGCCTTGCCGCCGAAATGGTTTTCGACCCCGATTGCAGAGACGGGTCAAGCCTCGATGAAATCGCATTCTGTCAAGTGCTCTGCGGCGTGGCCGGAGCGAAACTAAGCATCGATGGTGAGGCGATATATGAAACAGTCCATCACTGGACCATTGAAAAACTTCAGCATTATGCGGCCGAGCACAAGGCCATCGCTAGCGCGCTTATAAGAAATAAAGAGCTGCGCTCCCGGCATCTCCAATGCTTTCTCCGTAACGTGGAAGTCAATCCAAACGAGCTTGTGACGCTTGTCTACAAAAATATGGCCCCAGCATGAGCCGGGGCCAAATTGATCACTTCAACCTCCGGCGCGCAAACGCCGGGCACACACAAGGAAAATTATATGCCCTCCCAACATATTAAAAAGAACCCAGGAAATCAAGGGCCGAAACTCATCTGGTCGACACCGCAGATCGAAGAGGTGCCATATGTCGAGCACGAATGGCCCCTGAGCTGGTTCGATACCGTCGTTGTCACATCGCCGCATGAAGTCGATGAAAACGGTGCCGTCATCGTTCCATTTCCAGGACCAACACGCGCTGAAATCCTGGAGTTGCGCGCACTCTCAAACGACAAGAGGTACACCCAGGACGATCGCCAGAAATTTTCCCAAATAGCCGATACAATGGAGGGCGCAATGGCAGAGCGGCCTGAGCTCGCAGGCAATGGCGCCGATGACGATTATGACGCTCCCGGCGAACCAACCAGCCGCGAAGATATATCGCCGGAGTTCTCGGAAGATCGCCTTGCACTACGCTTCACCGACCGCCACGGGAAAGACCTACGATATGTCGATGAGTGGGGCAAATGGCTCGCATGGACCGACACCCATTGGGATATCGAAAAGACGCTTCTCGCGCCACACCGGGCTCGCGAAATCTGTCGCGAAGCCGCATCCGAGTGCAACAAGCCTTCCGAGTCCAAAGCAATCGTCAAATGGAGGACCGTCAACGCCGTCGAAACCATGGCCAGATCGGACCGGCGCATCGCCGCAATCATCAATCAGTGGGATGCGGACCCGTCACTTTTGAATATGCAAAAAATTAGCATCAAGCTTTCAACCGGAGTCGAACGCCCCAACAATCCACTTGACTATTGCACAAAAATAACCGGCGCGGCGGCGGCCCCGGAAGGCACGCCATGCCCGATGTGGCTTTCGTTTCTCAACACCGTGATGAACGGAGACGCGGACCTAATCGACTATCTGCAGCGCGTTTGCGGATATTGCATGACCGGATCCATCAAAGAACACGCGATGTCCTTCTTGTATGGAACAGGCGCCAACGGCAAAAGTGTTTTTATAAATACACTTCGCGGCATTCTCGGCACCTACCACACAACCGCGCCAATCGAAACTTTTACCGTTGCACATTCAACCCAACATCCAACCGACCTCGCCGGACTGCGGGGCGCCCGTTTGGTGACCGCGGTCGAAACAGAAGAAGGCCGGACATGGGCGGAATCAAAGCTTAAAGCCATTACCGGCGGCGATGAAATCAGCGCCCGCTTCATGCGCCAGGACTTCTTCAGTTTCATCCCAACATTCAAACTGATGATCGCCGGAAATCACAAACCACGCCTGCGATCCGTTGACGAAGCCATGCGCCGCAGGTTCCACTTGATCCCCTTCTCCGTCACCATTCCACCAAATAAACGCGACAAAGACCTCGCCGAAAAGCTCAAAGCCGAATGGCCCGCAATCCTCCGCTGGATGGTCGCCGGGTGCCTCATATGGCAACGCGACGGACTAAATCCGCCGCAAGCCGTGATCGAGGCAACTAATAAATATCTCGAAACCGAAGATTCAATCGGGACATGGATCGAGGAGCGGTGCGAATGTAAGCCAAGCTACAAGGATACCTCGGCTAACCTCTTCGCATCATGGAAAACTTGGGCCGAACTTAACGGCGAATTCGTGGGAAGCCAAAAACAGTTCAGCGAAAAGTTGCAAGGCCGCGGAATGGAATCAATTACTATCGGCGATAAAAAAGCCCGCGGATATCAAGGACTTCGCACCGTCAAAGCGGAAGAACAACCGACATATGGGTATCGTGACGACTACCGCTAAGGTTAAGGCCAGGTACGCGTACGGACGCTTCCCAGCGTTATCCCTCACGCCCGCGCGCGCACGCCTGAGTGATTTAAGGGGAACCTGTCCGTATGCGTCCGTAAAACAGTCTTAGCTTACCACAAAGCTTACCTTCCATGGAAACTTACGAAAGGTTCATGAAATCATTTCAATTTTTCTTGAGACTCTATCGATCAAGCATATCATCATGCTGGGCGAGGCGTTGGCATTGGCCGAAGTTTGCGCTCCGCCGGAACTTCCCGACGCCGGAGACCGCCTCCACGACCGCCGCTCCGGCTCGGCGGCCGCGCCCGACGTCCGGCTTGATTTCGAGGCGTAAAACGCTTCCTGCTCCCATGGAATCATGTGATCGGGAAGGAACCGCTCAAACTCAGTTGGACCAGGTTAGAATCGAACACGCCGGTCAACTTTGCAGGACCTACTCCAACTTCTCCTATCCTTGGTCTACTTCATCTCTTCGACGTGCAGCACCGTGCCGAGGACAGTTAGGATGTTCAGTTCTCCTCGAATGTATGGAGCGCCTTGCAGTAGGCTCATGACTAATATTGAGCATGCGTGCGGCTGAGTACTTAAAATGGTAGTCACAGTCCAGTTACACATTAGTCCCCCCGCGAGCGTGCCGGTGCAACTGTTGGCAGTTAGCGGCAACGATGTGCCAGGAAATTCAACGATCCGGGCGTTTGTAAGGGTAATCGGGTTCACGCCGCCGTTGAGGATAAAGCAACTCACTTGGGTTTGGGCGAGTCCTCCATAGACCGGGCCACTAGCTATAAGCGTGTTGAAGGGTTGCGCCGCCGCCGCCGTTCCCATGGTGATCAGTGCAACAAGTACGAGCAGAATACGGTTCATGATGTTTCCTTATCGAGTTTCGAGTTTCATGCAGACTATGCAGGGCAGGCTGGCGGATGTGGCGCAAGCAGCTGATTTAGTGTAGGATTTTTATGTCGAAACCATTCTGCGCCATTGCAGCGAGACCACAGCCGCCATGACCCAACCTACAATCCCCTTGATGACCTGATTGCGGGTAGCGAATAATTAATTTATCGCAATCTTAGAACGTGTCAAATCAACGATTTTGTCTTCATCTTCATTGACGGCCAAAGCTTACCTTGGCCGGCCTCTTTTTCGTTCGCGACTCTCGGGCCGCGCCGCGGGCTAGGAATCAAAGCCATGGTCAGCGGAATACATATCCGCTCATCGTCGTTTCGTTCTCGTGATATCAACGCGTTGATAATCAATGTTGCATTCATGTCGCGGACACGCTATATCCGTGAGCATGGAAACAGCCGCAGAAACTATCGCGCCGGTCGCTTCGCGATCATCAACCACTCGCAGCAAGCTTAGCAACGGCAAAAAGTTGCTCTTAATGACTGACGGCCGCAGCGCCACGGCTCGCCGGTTCAAGGACTTGGTCGAGGACATCGCCGCGGACCTTGGCGGTAAGGATCTCTTGAGCGAGGGTCAGCGTCAGCTTATCCGCAGAGCCGCGATGCTTTCGGCCGAGTCCGAGCGCATGGAAGCTCTTGCGGCACGCGGCGAGGCTGAATTCGATATCGATCTTTATGGGATGATTTGCGATCGGCTTGGCAGGCTATTTGGGCGGCTTGGCCTTGAGCGGGTCGCACGGCCGGTGAGCGACGGTAGTCAAGCCTTGGCCGAATACTTCAGCCGGCCTCCTCCGAAGGAGGCGGCGCCATGACGAAAAGGCGGATCGACAAGAAGCAGCGCCAGGCCGAGCAGCTTCGCAAGAAGCGCGCGCAAACGGCCGGGATTTGGCTCACGGCGGCCAGGAAGCCTCCTAAGGCCATTCCGGTCGGGGCTATGGCCACGCTGGCTTCTGTGGACCTGTCGCCGCCATTCGTACCCTCTCAAGAGGGCATCGCTTGGGAAACGCCAGGAGGCTAAGGCATGAGGTGGAAACCCACGCCGACCCAGATCGGCGTTGCCATTGATTGCCAGACGGCTCGTGTCCCTCTAGGGACGGCTGCGGTACTTCTTGGCATTAGTCCGCGGACCTTGAGGGCTTTCCAGCTGCGGCTCCAGCGGGCTCGGGTACAGAAGGTTGTTTCTAGCGCCACTGGGGGCCCGCCTGCGGCTGAAATGCCCGTAACGGTATATTCGGGCATCGCGGCCGCTCAAGACCGGCTTGAGGGCTCGTCTGCATGAAAAAGCTCATCCCAGTCAGGCAGGCCCTTGAAGATCTGGCATGGCTCGGCTCTTTGCTTGGCGAGCCTTCCTTTGCGGTCGTGCGAGTGCTGCTAATCGCCGCTATGGGCGAGCCGCTGGAGCCGGACGAGTTGTCCACGTTCACCCAGATCACGGGGCGCACCGAAGCGCCTAGCGAGCCCGCGGACGAACTCATGGTTATCGCCGGCAGGCGCAGCGGCAAGACGCGCGCGATTGGCACGCTGGCGGCGTATTTGGCCGGCTGCGTCGACCACCGCGGCGTGCTTGGTCCCGGCGAGCGTGGCGTGTTGCCGATTATGGCTGCAAGTACGTTGCAGGCGGTGCAGTGCTATAATTTCGTCCGCGGCATATTCACCAACATTCCGCGCTTTGCGGCGCTTGTTGGGAACATGACCGGCGATTGTATCTCGCTTAAGAACCGCATTGATATTCAGATCCGGCCTGCATCATTTCGCACCATTCGCGGCATAACTGCGATTGCTGCGATCGCGGAAGAATGTTCGATGTGGCAGAGCGATGAGTTTGGCAGTCGCAATGCTGATAAGGAAATTCTAGACGCGATTCGGCCGAGCCTCGCAACCACTGGTGGGCCGCTGTTTGTCATTGGCAGTCCGCATGCGCGCCGTGGTGAGATGTGGAAGACGTTTAGCAAGCATTATGGTCCGCAAGGCAGTTCGGCGATATTAGTTGCGAATGGGCCGACGCGGCTTTTTAACCCGACGATAAAAGAGGGCATTATTGCCCGCGCGTATGAAGAGGACCCGCAAGTTGCGGCGGCGGAATGGGGCGGGCAGTTTCGCAATGATCTTGAGAGCTATGTTAGTCCTGAGACGGTTGCGGCATGCACTGACGCCGGTGTTGTTCTGCGTGCATACAAGTCCGGCATTCATTATATCGCGCACTGTGATCCGAGTGGCGGGCGGCAGGATAGTTTCACGGTTGCGATTGGGCATGTTGAGAATGGCATAGGCATTCTTGATATTTTGTTAGAGCGCCGGCCGCCGTTTAGT
>DASYNQ010000162.1:0-2793 GCA_036008425.1 Methylocella sp.
GATACCATGTCCGCAGCCGCCGCCATGTCCGCAGCCGCCGCAGCCGCCGCCGTGACCGCAGCCGCAGCCTCCTCTGGCAAGTTGGATCATGCCTGACCGGGGTGTTCCGAGGCCTTCCTTGTCGAAGAGATGGAACGTCGCTAGGCTGACGTCGGAGATTTCCTCCTCGCCGAAAGTGATGAATTGAAACGGTGCCGGATTCTGCGACGGTATATCCGCTACCGGCATATCCGCTAGTGATCCGCCGGCCGATGCTGCCAAAGACGCCCCGGCGATTCCCAGCACGGATACAGCTTTACTTGGGAGCTTCCCCTTCGAAGCGCGCTTCGCTTGCGACATAGCAGAGTTCCTTTCCATCGAACAAATGCGCGGCGAGCCCGCCGCACTCGTAGCACTTTTCGTGCGCATTGAAAAGGACTACCGCAAGGCGGATATGTGAACGCCTCCCATCGCGAGCCCAGCTATTTTCGACATGCTGCGGGTGCCGCGAGTGCAGGCGACGTAGAGCAAGTGGCGCTCGGTGTCGTAGATTTCTTGCAAATCGGCGTTGTCGCCGACAGTCGGTATGCGCTCCTGCAAGGGGATTATTTCGTTGTCGCAGGCCATCACGACCACGGCCCGAAACTCCAGACCCTTGGCGAGGTGCATGGTACTTATCGAGACGTGCCCGTTGGTGGTTTCGACGTGTTCATCGAAAATCTTGAAAGTAATACCCGCTTCCTTGAGGGCAGCGCGCACACGATGCGACGGGGGCTGGCATGTCGAGGGCCTGGCGGACGCTGGCCCGTCCGCCGCGGAGGAAGGCGCGGCCGGTCGCTCCGCATCGGCTTCGATGAAGGCGAGAATGGCCGCGTCGATGGCGGCGATCTGACGTTCCATCTGGTCGAGGCGTTGCACATTCTGCCGTTTCAACAGCGCGAGCGTCCGGATTTTGGCGCGGTTCTTGGCGGCGGTGCGATTCTTGGCCGGAGCCAGCGGGATCCCGATCCATCCCTCGCCGCTGACGAGAGGGCGGCTACCCTCTCCCAGCGCTCCCTTTTCGCCGCAGCGGCGCAAAAAGTCATAAGACCAGCGGGAGCCTTAGGCATAGGCGCTAAAGGTGGCTCGATAACCAGAGCGGCGACGCTGTTTCAACAACTATGTTTGTCAACTATGGTTTGTCTAATTTTATTTGCTTTCTTGTGGCGTAGACCACAGACACTGGTGCGATATTATGACAAACATTTTGTCGCTATGATAAATCATTGAGTCAAGTGGAAAAATCCTCAACTCCATCAGAGGGTTAGGCCAAACTGGCCGGCATATGCGTCAATCTTTCATAGCTTTGTGATGGCGTACGTCACTTATTTTTCGTGCGCCATTTGATCATAAAACCCATTTGGGGGAAGCGCGCGGCGAGAAAGGGGGTCATAATGCGGTTGATCGTTGTCAAGGATCCGAAAATCATGCGCGGCTTAAGTGACATTAAGGAAAAGTATATCCGCCTCCAAACTCATTTGGGGGAAGCGCCGGGCCCGCGCGAAGATCATAGTCCCGCCGATGCGCGACGGGACGGTCAGGACATGCGAACCGAGAGAGAACCCACCGAAAGAGAACCCTCTGAAAAAGAGGCCAAGGGAAAGGATACGCGTCGCCAGATTGTCGAAGTGGCGGAGCGGCTGTTCCGGCAACTCGGCTTCCAAAAGACGACGGTTGCCGATATCGCACGCGAGCTGCGCATGTCTCCGGCGAATGTCTATCGCTTCTTCGGGGCGAAATCCGAAATCAACGCGGCTGTCTGCATGGACCTCCTCGGCAAGATCGAAGCCGAGGCGGGAAAAATCGCCGCATCTCGCGGCACCGCCCTCCAAAAAATGCGCAACTTGGTCGCGTCCGTCGAAAAGGCACATTACAAACAGTACATGTTCGACCGCAAGCTGCACGAGTTGATCGAAGCCGCCATGACCGAAAACTGGGCGATCATGCGCGAGCACAACCATCGCATGACCGGGATGCTTGAACAAATAATCGCTAGTGGCATGGCAGCAGGCGAGTTCCAACCGGGAGACGCGGCGCTCGCGGCACGCCTTGTGAACACCGCTTGCATCCGCTTCTGTCATCCGCGCTTAATGGCGGAATATGAGCAGGAGCCGGAACCGGCTCTCGACCATATGCTCGATTTTTGCCTGGCCGCGCTCGTCCGGGTGCCCGTTTGAACCGGTAGCCGCACGGAAGCGCCGTCCGTCACAATAACACGGGCCGGCCGCCGCGGCGGGCGGAGCATGAATCGGGCGGCGGAACCGGTCTTCAATCAAGCCAGTTAATCTTCGCGGATCGAGGAAGTCGCTCTCCCACGCTCGCGCCCGTCCGGAATGACGGGTTCCTCGTGAGAGGCGGTTCTTGCGGCGGAAACCCTAAACCCACGGTGGTTATCGAGCGGGCATCCGCCGCAATGGCTCCCTCTTTGCCGCATCTCCTCTGGTCACTCACGGTCGTGGCGAGCCGTTAATGAGGACCTTCGCGGGATCGCTGTTCGGAGAGAAGCTTGAGACTCAGAAAAGCCGATCAAGCAAAGCCATCGTGTGGTGCTAGCGCCAAACAAGGGCGGCACCCGCTCGCCCTCGGCATTGAGCGCATCGGCTTAGTCTCGCTCCGTTCTCCCCTCGCCGTCGCCCTTGTCGCGATCGCGCTCGCGATTGCCGCTGGTTTCGGCGTCACAAGGCTCAAGATCGACGATTCGCTCAGCCAATTGTTCCGTTCGGACACGCCGGAATTCAAGCAATACGAGGAGGTGACGCGACGTTTTCCGTCGAG
>DASYNQ010000163.1:0-3976 GCA_036008425.1 Methylocella sp.
ACCCAGCGGCAAGCCGCGATGAAGCCGACGGTGACGAGCACCATTACGAAGGCGGTGGGCAAGGCCATGATAGGGATCGAGACCATGTAAAGGGTGCGATCGAAATCGGCGGTGCCGATTAGATCGTCGATCCGGTCGAAGACCCAAAAGGCCGGGAAAATTGGCAACAGGCCGAGCGGGGGTATCGCCAGAAGCAGGACCCCATACATAAGTGCCATGATACCCCGTCGTGCGCTGGAGGCCGTGGCCGGCGGGTCCAGCGCGGCGCGATCCACCATGCCAACCTTGCGCCCCGGCGAGCCATCCCAAACTTCCCACGCCCCGGCGCGGCCACCCGCGCCGATCGCTGTCAGATCGCCGAGCTCGGCCCCCTCTTCGACGGCGACATTTTCCTCGATGACGCAGGATGATCCGATATAGGCCTCGGCGCCAATGTCGATCGTGCCGATAACGAGTTCGTTTCCCTCGACCCGCGCATTGGCGAAATTGGCGTTCGATCCGATACTCGCGCCGGGCCCAATCGAGATCAGATCGACCGCGCCCGGCTCGATCTCGCCGATGAGCGCGTCCTTGCCGATTCTCGTCCCGAGCGCCATCAGATAGAGCCGCATGATGGGGGAACCCTGGAACCATTTGATATGGACCAGTCCAAGGAAACGCTTCACCAGCCACCAGCGGAAATAATAAACTCCCCATAAAGGATAGCGCCCAGGCTTGGTCTTGCCGATCACCAGCCATTTCACGCCAATGACAATCGCCACCGTAGCGATATTGATGCACATATAAACGCCGATGAGCGAAACCATTTCCTCGAAAAAGCTCGCCTCCGCGCCGGTGAGCAGCATGTAGCTGACGAACACGCCGAGCCATTGCGCGGTCACGAGTGCGAGGATGACAGGAAGCGCAACGGCCTGCGCGCACCCGCAGAGGAAGCGGCGCAACAAGGGCGGCGGCACGAAGGACAGATCCTCGACCTTTGATCCATCTGCCCATTTGCGGTCGAGGAGTTCGGCCAAGACACGCAGCGAACGCGCGGTGTAGACATCTTGCAAGGTGATCCGCGCTAGGGCGCGCGTTTCGCGCACAGCCGAGATGAAACGCGCCGCGAGCAAGGAATGGCCGCCAAGATCGGTGAAGAAATCGGCATCGAAAGGAATGGCCTGCGGCGGCAGCACGCGTTTGGCGGCGTCGAGGAGTTTTGCCTCGGTCTCGTTGCGCGGTTCTTCCTGCGCCTCGAGGGCGTCGGCCGCGGCAAGTTCAATCTGCTTCAGGCCCTTGCGGTCGATCTTGCCGGAGGCGAGTTTCGGCAGGCTATTGACGAACTCGAACCGTTCCGGAACCATGTAGGCCGGCAGGCTTCGCCGCAGTTCGTTGCGCAAGAGTCTCGCGTCGATTTCGGGGTCCAAGGAGGGAATCACGAACGCAACGAGCTGTTCGATTTCGTTATCGGTGCGCAAAACGACGGCGGCATGCGCAATGCCAGGAAGACCGGCGAGCTTTGCTTCGATTTCGCCCAATTCGACGCGAAAGCCGCGAACCTTGACCTGGTCGTCGATCCGGCCATGGAACACGAATTCGCCGTTCGTGGCGAGCTCCACAGCATCGCCGGACCTGTACAAAACCGGATCGGGCGCGTCATCCAAGAAAGGATTGGCGATGAATTTCTCGCGGGTCAGCCGGTCGCGGCGCAAATAACCTTTCGCCACCCCGGGCCCGCCGATGAGAAGCTCGCCTTCGGCGCCGGGAGCGAGAAGGTCGAGGCGCTCGCCCGCCACATAGCAAGTATAATTCGGAATCGGCCGGCCGATCGTGACCTGAACGCCCGGCCGCACTTCCGCGACCGTCGCAACGACCGTCGTCTCCGTTGGGCCATAGGAATTGAATATCTTGCGCCCAGGCATGCACCAGCGATTGGCAATCGACGGCGGGCACGCTTCGCCGCCAAGGATGATCAGCCGCAAGCTTGCGATGTCGCGTGGCAGAAGTGCCAAAAGGGTTGGCACCGCGTCCAGCACCGTCACGCGATTTGCCTCCAGAAGACCGGGAAGCTTGTCGGCCTCGCCCATCATTTCGGCGGTCGCCACGAAAAGGCTCGCGCCGGCAAGGTAAGGGAGCCAGATTTCCTCCATCGACAGATCGAAGGCGACGGAAGCGCCCTGGAAAACGACATCGCTCGCCTCGACCCCGTAGACTTCGTTGGCGGCGCGCAAATAATGGCAAATATTGCGCCCCGATATCACGATGCCCTTGGGTGTCCCGGTCGAACCGGACGTGTAAATGAGATATGCAGGGTCCTCCGGCCGCGCGCCGAGTGCCCGCGCGTCGACTTTCGCGATGTCCGTAGCGGCCAGGGAATCGGCCAGAAGACCGGCAAAAGTCCAAGCCGGGCAGGGTGCTGCAAGCTTCGCGGCGAAAGTGCCGGAGGTCAGGAGGCCCCTGGCTTCGGCATCCGACAGGCACACGGCGACGCGCTCAGCGGGGGCGTCTGCATCGAATGGAAGCCAGGCGGCGCCGGTCTTCGCGATCGCGATTTGCGCGATCAGAACGTCGTGGCCGCGCGCCATCCACAGGCCAACGGTGCGGCCCGGACGAACCCCTTTTTGCAGAAGGCCGCGGGCGAGGGCCTCCGCTTTTGCATCGACCTCAGCATAGGTAAAATTGCCCTCCACCGTGATCATGGCGACGGCGGAAGGATGGGTGGCCGCGGTCGCGGCAAAGATCTCGCAGAGCAATTCGTCGCGGATCAAATCCGGCCGCGCGGGGCCGTGCAAAACTGCGCCGGAGGGAAGCGCCACACGATCGTCATCGTCCAGGGAAACTTGGGCGGTTGTCAGACTATGCAGCATAGTGATCCTGCTCGCGCCAAGGCCTCTTAGCCGATGCGCCCGTGCCGCATATCAAGTGGGGATGGCGGCAACATGGCCATCGCAGCGATTCCGCATGGCAAAAGCTCGCGGGCTGCCCCGGGGCAGCGGCCAAGGCCGCGTAATATTTCCCGCGCCGGAATTAGTCGAGGACATTACCATGGAGACGCTCTCCTGGTCCTTAACGGCGTATTGCGCGCCCGCGTGGCAACCCGCTCATGCGGTTCCAAGAATGCTCAGCCTCGGCGTATCTACAACAAATCAGTCCTTGTTGCCCAACCTTATCTCGACCGGGCGAGGAATGGCGTTGCTCGCCGCGGTCATGGCGCACGCTTTCTTTGGCTTGTCAGGCTGAATGGGCGGTGAACGTCTTAATCCTTGCCCACAACCGCGATATCGGGCGCGGCCGGATTTTTCATGCCAACGATATGGTACCCGGCGTCCACATGAAGGATTTCGCCGGTAATGCCCCGCGCCATCGGCGAAAGGAGAAAGGCGGCGCTCTCGCCGACCTCCTCGATCGTCACCGTGCGCCGCAACGGGGAATTATATTCGTTCCATTTGAGAATATAGCGGAAATCGCCAACGCCGGAGGACGCCAAGGTCTTGATTGGCCCGGCGGAGATGGCATTAACCCTTATGTTTTGTTCGCCCAGATCGGCGGCGAGATAGCGGACGCTCGATTCAAGGGCGGCCTTCGCGAGCCCCATGACGTTATAGTGCGGCATCCATTTTTCCGCCCCGTAATAGGTCAGGGTTAACATGGCCCCGCCGTTTTGCATCAGCTTTTCGGCGCGCTGGGCCACCGCCGTAAAGGAATAGCAAGAAACCACCAGGGAATTTACAAAGTTTTCGGTGGTTGTGTCGATATAGCGGCCCGTCAACTGATCTTTGTCGGAAAAAGCAACGCAGTGCACGACGAAGTCGAGATTTCCCCAAATGCGCTCGATTTCCTTAAATACCGCGTTCAAAGCGGCCGTGTCGGTGACATCGCAATCGCCCACAATTTTGGCGCCGAGTTCCTGTGCCAGTGGCCGGACTCTTTTTTCAAGCGATTCGCCTTGGTAGGTGAAGGCGAGTTCGGCGCCCGCCTCACGGGCGGCCTTGGCGAT
>DASYNQ010000164.1:0-1940 GCA_036008425.1 Methylocella sp.
CCGGTTCTATTCAGAGAATTGCGGCTGGTTCGTACGAAGATCGTCGCTTCGCGGAAAAACCGGCTGAATCGTGAGGCCATCTATTCGGCGATCGAATCCGTTGATTTTCCAGCACTGGTTGAAAGATACAACCTGTTAATCTTACTGAGTCAGAAAGTCGCATTTTGGGAGCTTGGGATCTTTGATAATTTTGGGAGATTCGTTTTTCGGCATGAGGAGCTGAGATGGATCACCCAATAGCGGCTGACAGTGCATCGCGATTTGAAGCATATGTCGAGGGACTTGTGAGCGTGATCGGCCATGCGGACCGTGCCCGGCCGCTGCGGGATTACTGCGTTGGCCTGATGATGCCATGCGAGCGCAAGAGCGTAGAGCCTATGGCGGCGGTGACCGCACCTGAGCGGACGGCAGCGCAACATCAATCACTACTGCATTTTGTCGGCGAAGGGCGCTGGTCGGACGAGAAGGTCTTGGCAAAGGTGCGCGAGATGGTCCTGCCGGAGATCGTGCGCCATGGGCAGATCAAGGCCTGGATTATCGACGACACGGGTTTCCCCAAACAGGGCCGGCATTCGGTAGGAGTGGCACGGCAGTATTGTGGTCAACTCGGCAAGCAGGACAATTGTCAGGTCGCGGTGTCGCTATCGATTGCCAATCGTCACGCCAGCCTGCCGGTGGCGTATCGCCTGTATTTGCCGGAACAGTGGGCGGCGGACGATGAACGCCGGCGCAAGACAGGCGTGCCCGAGGATATCCGCTTCAGGACCAAGCCCGAGATCGCGCTCGAGCAGATCCGCGCGGCCAGTGCAGCCGGGCTGCCGCTCGGTGTGGTGCTGATGGACGCCGGATATGGCTGCAACACGGAACTGCGCAGCAGCATCAGCGCACTGGGATTGACCTATGTGGCCGGCATCTTGCCGAACACCACGGTATGGGCGCCGGGCATGGCGCCGTTGCATCCCAAAACCTGGTCGGGCCGCGGACGGCCGCCGAAGTTGATACGGCGTGATCGCAATCATCGGCCGACCTCAGTCAAGGAGCTTGCTTTGGGCTTGCCGGCAAAAGCCTGGCGCAAGATCGCGTGGCGCGAAGGCTCGGCCGAACAGTTGTCCTCGCGCTTTGCCCGGTTGCGTATCCGTGTTGCCCATCGCGATTACAATCTGACCAAGAGCCGCCCGGAAGAATGGCTGTTGATCGAGTGGCCGAAGGGCGAGGCCGAGCCGACAAAATATTGGTTCTCGACGCTTCCGCAAAGTACCACCTTCGGCAACCTAGTAGATCTCACCAAGCTACGTTGGCGCATCGAGCGCGATTATCAGGAGCTAAAGCAGGAGGTCGGGCTCGGGCATTTCGAAGGGCGGGGATGGCGCGGCTTCCACCATCACGCAACACTCTGCATCGCGGCCTACGGATTCTTGATCTCCGAAAGGGAGACGATTCCCCCCTCAGCACCTCGTTCCACCGCGATGTTCCAGGCGCCTGGCATTCCCGAAGGTTACAGACCCAGAGGCTCCACCGCTGCGGCCCGAGCGGCACATTCCAAACTCGATTGCGACCATGCGCCGACGGCTCGTTCTCGTCCTCGTCAAAAACTTGCGGCGATGTCCGTGCTGCGCCGCTCCGATCAGCAACGCGGCGAGGCACAAAACTTCATGACGCAGTAAGACTAGGGCTCTGCTCGATTATTAGAAACCGCGAATTTTTCGCATGCTCCAAACGTTCTCGATTTTTTGAGAGCGAGGTTTTGTGCCTGGCCTTTCGGCTGCGCTTACTGATAGCTCCGCTTTCGCGTACCAGTCAGGAAGCTTGTGACGTGCCTCCGCCTTCGCAGTACCGCAGTCATCTTTGCGCGACGAAGCGTCGCGTTTCATGATGGAATGATCAAGCTTGCTATGTTGCACCGCTTACCCCTCAGATTTGACTAAGGCGGCCTGCAGCAA
>DASYNQ010000165.1:0-7993 GCA_036008425.1 Methylocella sp.
GTCACCGCCAGCTCGCCAGTTATCTCGGCCACGCCACGCAACGCGGAGAATTGCGTTGCCCCGCCCCCGAGCTCGCCGCCAAACTCTTTCTCGGGTCTATTGTGGCTAACCACCAGACCCTTGGACTGTTCGCGCCTGGCCTTGAGCCTTTCAAGGCGAAGAAAATGCGCGCTCATGTCGAAGAAGCCGTTGCGCTGTTCCTGGCTCTCTATGGCCCGTCGCGGTAAGCTTGCAAGGACCTCCGGTCTCGGGCACTGGGTCCGCCTAAGTTTTGGCTTGCGGCCAGCAAATCGGGTTCAAAAATCGTGCGCCCGCTGCCGGGCGCGTCGTCCTTCGTCCCGGCGGAGGGCACGCGCGGAAAGCAATACCGCCTTGGCGTTGAGGATTGGGATTTCCTCGCCAAAACCAAACCACCGGCGCGGCGCATTTCGCTCGGCCGCGATCAGATGCTTCGCCACGGCAATGATCGTCTCGGGCGCGGCGGCCGAAAGACCGGGAAAGACATTTTCTAATGTCGTCGGGCGCTTCGCGTAGGCGCGAGCCCGCTCCTTAATCAGATCGACGGCGGTGCGAGTTGCTTGCGCGCGAAGCGCGGCTTCGACATTGACTCGGACGGGCGGGCGTTCGGCATGGGCAGGCTCCGAAAAAGGAGACGGGCTTGACAGGTATATCTACCTAGGTCGAGGTATTATTACCCATTCCTAAAACCTATTTTCGGTGCCACTGACCGGATCGGACGACCCCTTTGATTTCGGCGGCCCATTCGATACGCACGCCGCGGATCGGCGCGGCGTTGTGGCTCTCAAGATCGAAGGTTCCGCTTGCCGCTCCCCGCTGGATTCGTTTCAGATAGCGTTTGCCGTCCGCGGTCCTGACCGCGGCTTCCCAACCGATGACTTCCTCGGCATCGGTGCCCTGGTGCCAGCAAATGATCACGTCGCCCGGGTCGTAGCGCGGCCACATGCTGTCACCCTCGACCTGGAAAGCGACGGCATCCGTCGAGACCGGAAACGGAACCTCGATTTCATACAAGCTTTCGGGCGAGATTTGTTCGAACTCCGGATGGATTTCGGCGCCCGCGCCAATCCGCCCAACGACTCGCACGAGATTGCCGGAAGCCGGGTCCCCAACGCCCTCAAGCAGCCAGGCCGCGGTTGTTTTCAAGACCGGGGCAAGCGCCATCAGTGTTTGGGTCGTGATCCCGCCTCGGTCATTGTTCGTGACCGCGCGTTTCAAATTGCGAATTGCGTCGGGCCTATTGGCGGCCAGGGAAGCGGCGTGCGCGGAAAGGTCCAAGGCCTTCAGGCGGCTTTCGATTCGGGCGAGAACCTCATCAAGTTTCATAGCGGTAGAGTAACCGCAATAACCATAAAACGCATTAGGTAAATTAACCGTAGAATTTACGGTAATATTACCGTATATGAGCCGGGCGGAACGACGCTCAGGCCGCCCCGCTTGACACAGCAAGGAGATTTTACCGTGACGGTCGCCACAGAAATCCACAAATCACATTGGACCGGCGAGCGAATCGCCCGACTCGGGTTTCTTCTTGGGCTTGGCTGGGACGCCAAACGCGTCGCCGAGGACCCCATCATCGCCTCGACCCCCAACAATGTGTTCAGGCAGGCGCAAAGATTCGGCCTCGGGTTTCGCGCGGCGGCGGCCGCGCTGGCGTTGCAGCTGCCGCCCGAGGCCACCAGCCATTTCGAGGCGGCCGCGTCTAAGCGCGGCCTCACGGGCGAAGCGATGATTCACAAGTTGCTTGTCGAAGTCGCCGCCGACCCCAACCTCCTCGACAATATCCTCGACGATGGGGTTTGAGCATGGACGAAGCAGCAATGGCCAGCCGGTGCGAGGCGCCGCTCTTCGCCGGGCGCGAGACCCTGCCGCCGCTTTGGGACACGGACCTCGTCGGCAAAAGGCTCGTGCAAGCCTTTGTCACCCTCGACCGCCTGCCGCGGTTACGCGGACCCCGCGCGCCCGGCGGGCATTGGCCGCGCACGGTCATCGAATGGGCCGATCAACTGGCCCAAGCGGAGCTCGAAGAAAGCGAACGCCGGACCCGCCAGCAAGCCGCGAATCGCACCGTGATCCGCCCGAGCGCCGCGGAAATTACGCATATGGAAGCGGCGTTCGAGTGGCTGAGCGAATTGCGCGTTGAGGACTCTGGCATGGCGCTTGTCACGACCCTTTGGGCGTTGCGCGCCGCGCGCGGAAGATCGATCAAGAAGCTCTGCATCGAAAAGCAATGGGCGCCGCATACTTTCTTTCGCAAGCGAGCCAAGGCCTTGGCGAGTTTGGCGGCGGTGCTCAACGCGCGTGGCGTGCCGGTTTTTTAGGGTTGACAACATACACTTCGCGCGCCGACCTACTCCGCGTGCCTCCGGGGCGCATCTCAAGGCCTCACACCGAGGATGGCTCGAAGCGCCGGTCTCGATGAACGGAGCGATCGTCTCGAAGCACGAGGGATTTAGAGCGGGTCCCGAATAGACAGTAGCGGTGGGGGATTCCCAAACGGCCGAAGCGTGATTCACCATGTCGGCGGGGACTGAGGCCGGCATGAATGGCAAAACCCGATGGGTGGGATTTACCGGAACGCAGAGTACGTCGTAAAAAAAGATTTTTCGCTTCCACCCTGCTCAAACGGTTTGATTTTGAGCGAGCTCATCGATCCAATGGTTCCATTTGATCGGGACGCGCTCACAGCTAGCGCAGCCGCGTGTGACCTGACACGACGCTGAACGCCATGGTTGTGGTTTTGCCATGCCGGTGCGCGGCGGCTCTGGTCCTGTGCCAATCGCCGTGCCTCTGTCTCGCCCAGCTGTGCCGCGTCCAACCGTGTCTGCTCGCGTGGCGGGCGCCATGGTCGCGACCCGAAACCGCCACCGCGGCCACTCCGGCATTTGCGCTTCCGAGTGGGGCCTCGCCGTCCTGCCTATCCGCGTCCACGCCGTCTCCGGCGGCGCCGTGGCCGCGGGCGATGGGACCGAACGCAGCCAGGCATTGATTGTAAGCGTCCGCCGCCTGAATTTTTTCGCAGCCGTCGATGCTGCGCGGAGTGGCGTTCGAATGAGCGGGAGCTGCGATCAACGCGGCGGCGAAAACGGCGGTCAATATGGATCGCATGGGTTTATCCTCTTAGAGTCGCGCCGGTTTTCTTCGTGACCTCGGCGACGATCTTGCCGGCCGCGGCGTCGATCTCGGCCTCGGTCAGGGTTTTTTCGCGCGGTTGCAAGGTGACGGATATGGCGACCGATTTCATCCCTTCGGGTATGCCCTTGCCTTCATAGACATCGAAAACGCCGGCGTCCGCGACGAGCGCGCGTTCGGCCGACGCGGCCGCCTTCACGATGTCGGCCGCCTTCACGGTTCGATCGGCCAGGAAGGCAAAGTCGCGTTGCACGGGCATGAACTCCGGAAGTTCGAGCTTCGGTTTGGTCTTTGTGGACCGCGATTTCGGCGCCGGTATGTCATTAAGGAGTAACTCGAAACCGGCGGCCGGCCCCTCGGCGCCAATGGCTTCGAGGTTGCGCGGATGGATCTCGCCAAACGCGCCAATGACGTTTTTTGGCCCCAATTGGAGGGTGGCCGAGCGGCCAGGGTGAAACCATGCCGGTCCGCCGGAAATGAGCTGCAATCCGCGGGGCGGCACGCCGAGCGCCGAAAGAAGAGCGAAAGCATCGGCCTTGGCATCGAAGAGATCGACCCTGGCGGACGGCATCGACCAATGCCTCCCGGTTCCTTTTTCTTTCGCCATGCCGCGCCGGATCGCGCTGGCCGCGATTTTCTGACCTTCCGCGTCGTCGCTCAAGAAAATTTGCCCGACTTCGAAAAGCGCGACATCGCCATGGCCACGGTCGGCGTTGCGTTGCGCCGCCGCGATCAGACCTGGCAGCAGACTCGGCCGCATGTCCGAAAGCTCCGGGGCAATCGGATTGGCGAGCGCGAGAGAAGATGCGCCGCCGCCAAACATCAGCGCGCGCTGGCGCGAAACGAAGGACCAAGTCACCGCTTCGACGAGGCCGTTGGCGGCAAGCGCCCGTTTGGCGCACCTCACCCGCTTTTGCAGCGGCGTCAGCACGGGTCCCGCCACATGTTGACCGTACGCGCGGGGCATTTGGACTGACAGAACGCGATCGAGCCCCGCGATCCGCACGATTTCCTCGACGAGATCGGCCTTGCCCTCGATGTCGGGCCGGAACGAGGGCACCTTCACGACCACCTCTCCGGTGGTGCCGGCAAAATCGGCGAACTCGAACCCAAGGCTCTCGAGAACGCCGGCCATTTCCGAACTGTCGAGTTCGAGCCCGGTCAGCCGCTTCACCTCGCTCCAGGGAAACACGATGCGCTGGCTGGGCTGCGGAATCCTTCCGGCAAGGGTGATTTGCGAGACAACCCCGCCGCACAGTTCAACCACCAGCCTCGTCGCAAGCTCAAGCCCAGGAAGGCAGAATGCCGGATCGACACCGCGCTCGAAGCGGTAGCGCGCGTCCGTATTAAGGCCGAGCCTGCGTCCGCTCCGGGCGATATTCGCGGGATCCCAGAGGGCCGATTCGATCAGCACGTCCGTCGTCGCCGCGTCGCAGCCCGAGGCTTGGCCGCCCATGATCCCGGCAAGAGATTCGACGCCTGCGTCATCGGCAATAACCACATTGTCCGCGTCGAGCCGGTAGGTCCGGCCATCGAGCGCGGTGAGTTCCTCGCCCGGCTTGGCTCGGCGCACAGTGAGATTGCCCTTGACTTTTTTTGCGTCGAAGACGTGCAACGGCCGGGCCCGGTCGAAGGTGAGATAATTGGTGATATCGACGAGCGCATTGATCGGCCGCAGCCCGATCGCCCTGAGCCGCCTCTGCATCCAATCGGGACTTTGCCCATTGCGGACGCCTTTCACGAGGCGCAGCGCGAAGGCGGGCGCGAGATGCGTGTCCTCTGGTGCGAAATCGAGTCGGACCGCGACCGGACAAGAAAACCCGCCCTCGACCGGCGCTATGGCCTCGGTCTTCAATTTGCCGAGCCCCGCCGCCGCGAGATCGCGGGCAATTCCGTTGATGCCCGCGGCGTCGGGACGGTTGGGCAAGAGATCGATCTCGATGAGCGGGTCATCGAGCGATGCCCATTGCGCGTAGGCCGCGCCGACGGGGGCAGCGTCCGGCAGCTCGAGAATGCCGTCATGATCCTCGGACACTTCGAGTTCGGCGCCCGAACACAGCATGCCGTTGGATTCGACGCCGCGGATAACACCCTTGCCGAGCGTGATCGTCTTGCCCGGAATATGGGCTCCTGGCGCGGCAAATACCGACTTCATGCCGGCCCTCGCATTGGGCGCGCCGCAGACGACCTGCACCAGGGCGGCGCCCCCGGCATCGACGAGACAAACCCGCAGCTGGCCGGCATTGGGGTGCGGCTTCGCCTCGACAACGCGGGCGATCACGAAATCCTTGAGCGCGGAAGCCTTGTCGTCGACGTGCTCGACCTCGAGACCGATTTTGGTCAATGTCGCTACGATCTGGTCGAGGGGGGCATCGGTCTCGATATGATCCTTGAGCCAAGAGAGGGTGAATTTCATCGTGGTCCCAAAAAAGCGCCGGGCTTGAGCGCAACGAAACGCGTTTCGGCCGCCGCCCGTGATTCTCGTTTCCCGTTTCTAGAGGTTTTCCCGGCCGAGAGGAATTCCTGGTCAATTCGAAATTGACCTAAGGTTTCAGCCGCTTCGCGAGTCGAGCTGCGCCAGACGCGGCCCGCCGCCGCCGGGCCGCGCATACCGTTCCATCGCCGCCGCCGTTTGTTCATCCGGGCGCCTGTCGGCGATGGCATAAGAGCGATAGGGCGGCTTATCTCGAACAAATCCCGTTCTTGAGACCGGCGCTGGAAAAACTCCTTGACGCGCCTCGTCTTGTTTTGGGTTCAGCCAGATTTTTGTGCCGAGCTCGGTGGAATTGTGAACATCGAGAGTCTGATAGAGCTTTTTGGTGTGATCCGCGACCGAGGAGCGTTGGAGGCCGAGTTCGTCCGCAATCTCCGGCCTCGACTTGCCAAGGGCAAGGTGAATTCCGACCTTCGTCTGCGCCGGCGTCGCGCCGCTTTCGCGCAGCACGCGGGCGGCATAGGCGATCGCGTGTTCGCGCAATTCGATCGTCACCGCTATGAGACAGGATTTCGGATTCCTAGCGGCGTCTGCCGGAAGCGTACCCGCAGGCACGAGCCATTTGGCTTCGAGCGTGAGAACGCCATAGGCGGTCGATACCTGCATGCGAGGCGGCGTATTGGAAGTGCCGCTCGCCGCACCGGTGATCTGCCGGAGAAGCTTCAGAATCGGAGCGGGCAGGCTGTCGCTGACTGGCACATAGCGCGTGTAATTGCTCGGCTCCCCCGTGAGAATTCTGAGCAGAACCTCGAGGCCGCTGGTCTGATAGACGATCCTCCCCTCGGACGTCAAGACCACCTGAGCGCTCAGCACGGTTGCTCCTGCTGTGGCTATTGGAGCCTCATCCTCCTGGCGCGAATCGCCGGACGGGGGCCGCCGAAACGCATGCGCGAGCCAGGGCCGGAGCCGATCGAGAAGCTGAACGTCGTCCACCATAAAGGGCCGCGCACAGCGCGGACGCGTGAGGCTAACAAATGCAATAGTCCGGCCGCCATCGCCGATCATCGCGTCCAAAAGCCAACAGGAATCGAGCGGCGCCTCTATTTCCCGGTAATAGCCACTTTCCAGGTAATCGCCGCCCTGCCGGTGCACCGCCCAACCGATGGCCACGGCGCGGACCCCCGGGACCCACAGAGACATGAGGGACGATGGATCATCCATGAACTGCCACAAACGCTCGCGGAATAACGCTCCGGACGCGGGGTTTTCGGAGTAGCCGCGGATTATCGTGGCATCGGGCGCAACAAGAGCGAGGCGTGACCCGTCATGTGGAATGATTTCGTGCAGCACCGGCACAACCGCAACCATTGCGCTCTCGGGCGGCAGCCCGAGGCAGCACAAAGCCTTGAGATGCTCGACCGCTCCCATCGGTGCCTCCCCCGCCGTTGGCGAAATTGTCCGAAACTATAGCAGCCTTCGCACCCCCTGAACAGGGGGCGCGGGCTACCGGCATGTGTGATCAAATTGCTGGTTATCGCAGCATTGTTGTCGCTCCGCATCGGACGTGTCCTAATTCGGACGAGCGGTGATCGCTACGGGATAGCGGTTCACCTCTAAAAAAAGGAATGACAAATCATGGCTAACGAAAAAGGTCATCTGGTCAAGGTGCGGCCGAGACCCGTGGCGACGAGGTTAGTCAACACGCGCGCGATGACGGCGCCGATATCCGCGAAGACACCCCCTAAAGAGGGGGTGCGGGAACGAACTGAACCACTTAAAATATTGGCATTTAGAGCATGAAACAATTTTTCCCCGTTGCCAGCCGCTCTCCAGGGGGTCTGGCAACGGGGGCTTGTTTCCAGTTCCGCGCGATTGCGGGAGGCTGGCGACGTCCGGAATCACCAGATGTGAGGTTACAACAGAAGATCATGATCACAATGTTTAGACCCCGGTTTAGGTCCCGCGACGCAGCCTTTGCGGCGGCGACGAGGTTAACCCATCTGGTTCCCGGCCATGATTATGAAGCATGGCCAAATCGGGGCTACTGGGTTCTCGTCATACGTTATCGTGATGATGACGGCCATATCCGGTTGAAATTTGCGGGGCCTGAGGACCTCTTAAGCAAAAAGCATAATATTCAAGCAAAAACCCGCGCCCCGGAAAGGCAGCAAATTCTTTCGCCCGACAACCTCGCGGCAGAGCTAAAACCTCCCGCCTCACGCAAGCCCGAACCCCACCGCGGCAATCCCCAAGGACGGCCCGTAGCCCACAACATCGGTGACCGCGGCGACGAAAGAGTCCGGCGACACCGCCGGGTCTATGCCGAAGCGATGCAGCACTAATGCCGTGCCCGAGAAATTGACTCAAGCGTTTCCCGGCCAGCGCAGCCGCTGTGTTTTTAACCCGGAG
>DASYNQ010000166.1:0-6257 GCA_036008425.1 Methylocella sp.
CCTATCGAGGCCGGTGACTTCGACCACGGTGAAGCGGTTGGAAAGCGTATTGTCGATCGATACTTCTGGATGGATGCGAAAAACATCGCGGTCCTCTCCGGCCTGCCGCGTCTTTGCGGCGACCATGTCCCGCAGCCTGACTTGTCCGCTGAGCGCGCGCTCGATCGCGAGCACGATGCTCCCCGCCCGGCGCAACTCGTCTTCGTCGTATCTGAAAGCGCGCGAAACAAAAATTGTGTCGAGCGCCATGCCATCGGCGGTCGTAAAAACCTGCGCGTCGACAATATTGGCTCCAGTTGCCGCGCATGCGCCGGCGACGGTGGATAAAAGCCGTGCATGGTCGGGCGCAATGACGGTCAATCCGGTGACGCTACGGTTCGGATCAACGAGGATATCGGTTATCGGCGCGGGTATCTCGACTTCGGTCATATTCAAAAGTTTGGCGTGCAGAAGCTTCTGCTCCAGTGTTGCCTTTAGCCAATAGGCTTGGGGAAGACGCGCGGCATAGGCCTCGAAATCGAGGTCTGACCACTTCGGCAGCGCGCGGCGCAGTTCCTCGCGTGCCTGGGCGACGCGCTGTTTGCGATCGGTCGTGGAGTGACCGCCCGAGAGCTCCACCTCGGTCTCCCAATAGAGGGTGCGCAGGAGTTCGGCTTTCCAATTGTTCCAGACCCCGGGCCCCACGGCGCGGATGTCGCAAATGGTGAGGACCAATAGCATTTTGAGGCGTTCAAGGGTCTGGACGCGGCGGGCGAAGGTCGCGATCGTTTTCGCGTCGCCAAGATCGCGCCGCTGCGCCGTATCTGACATGATCAAATGGGTCTCGATTAGCCACGCGACCGTTTCAGTTTCGGCTTTCGCGAGGCCGAGGCGCGGACAGAGCGCGCGCGCGACAGCCGCACCGGCGCTGACATGATCTTCCATCCGCCCCTTGGCGATATCGTGCAGGAAAAGCGCGAGAAACAGCACCCGCCGGTTGGCGATCGTCGGCAGAATTTCACTCGCCAGGGGATGGTCCCCGGCAAGCCTCTGCGCTTCGATCTCGGCGAGGTTTCCCACCGCGCGCAAGAGATGCTCATCGACCGTGTAGTGATGATACATGTTGAATTGCATGAGCGCGACGATGCGGCCGAATTCCGGGATGAAGCGCCCGAGAACGCCGGCTTCGTTCATGAGCCGCAGCACGATTTCGGGCTCGTTGCGCGACGTCAATACGTCTAGAAACAGCCGGTTCGCTTCGGGATCCGCGCGCAATTTCGCATCGATAAGCTTCAGGGCCCGGGTAACATGCCGCGTCGCGTCTGGGTGGATCGCGAGGCCGTTGCGGTCGGCGACCCAGAACAGCCTGATGAGATTGACCGGATCGCGGGCGAACACTTCCGGCCCGGCGACCGTGACGCGGCCATTTTCAGCTTCGAAATCTCCGGTCGCGATGGCCGCCCGCTTGCGCCGCCAAGGCCGGAACCGGTCGAGCCTCGCTTTTGGTTTGGCTTGCTTTTCTTCGAGCGCGGCGCAGACGATCGCGGTCAAATCGCCGACATCCTTGGCGATCAGGAAGTAATGTTTCATGAATCGCTCGACGCTGGCGAGCCCGCCTCTCGTCGAATAGCCGAGGTGCTCCGCGACCCGGCGTTGATGATCGAAGCTCAGTCTTTCTTCCGCCCTGCCGGTTAAAAAATGGAGATGGCACCGGACTCGCCAGAGAAACTCCTCGCAACGGCGGAACAGTTTATATTCGGAACGGGAAAACACGCCGGCGCCAACAAGATCGGCCGCGTCGCGCAGCCGATACACGTATTTGGCGATCCAAAACAACGTATTGAGGTCCCGGAGGCCGCCTTTGCCGTCCTTTACATTTGGCTCGACGAGATAGCGCGAGCGGCCGGCCTGCGCGATGCGGCTGTCGCGTTCGGCGAGCTTCGCCGCGACGAATTCGGCGGCCCTTCCTTGCACGATCTTGCGCTCGAACCGCGTCCGCATGGTTTCGAAAAGCCCGCCATCGCCGAGAATAAGGCGCGCTTCAAGGAGCGCCGTGCGGACGGTCATGTCTTCGCGGGCCTGAACCAGACATTCCTTGACCAGGCGTGTCGAATGGCCGACTTTTTGGCCGAGATCCCAAAGCATATAGAGGACCGCCTCGGCGATGCGTTCCCCGCGCGGCCGCGCCGCGGGAGAGAGTAGAAAAAGGAGATCGATGTCTGAACCCGGCGCAAGGGTCGCCCGCCCATACCCGCCCACCGCCGCGATCACGAAGGCTTCGCCGGCCGGACCATTTGCGGCCGGATGAACATAGGCCGTCACATAATTGAAAATCTCGCGGATCAGCTCGTCTTCGATATGGGCGAGATGGCCGGCGCAGGCGAGGCCACCCCCATTGACCTGGAACGTTTCGCGAGCAAGCGCGCGTCCGTGGTCCAAGGCGGCGCGAAAAAGCGCGACCGTTTGCTGGCGCACGACATGCGCCGGCTCGCCCCCCGCATGGAGCGCCGCGATTTTGGCGCGCAGGCCCGCGCAATGGAAATAGGCCCCATGCGGCAAGTCGATCCGATAGCGCCGGGGCCGGACCGGCGACGCTGTCTCGAGCATGGCGTTCATTGAGTCCGATGGCCCGGCGATAGGCGGATCCCCGCTTCCTCCAACGTGGGTCCCGTTTCCGTAAATGACAAGGCCGAGCCAAGGCGCAATTTTGCTTCGATCGCATCCCAGATCGCGACCGCGAGATCCGGACCGCCGAGCCGTTTGATCGCCCTGATTCCGGTCGGCGAGGTCACGTTGATCTCGGTCAGATTGCCGTCGATGACGTCGATGCCGGCAAAAAGCAAGCCGCGCCGTTTCAGTTCGGGGCCGATCACGGCGCAAATTTCACGCTCGCGCGGCGTAAACTCGGCCGCCGACGCGATGGCCCCACGCGCCAGGTTCGCGCGGATGTCGTTCCCCGCCGGCACCCGGTTCACCGCGCCCGCCGCCACGCCATCGACGAGGATGATGCGCTTGTCGCCATTTGCCACTCGCGGCAGAAAGCGCTGCACCACCCATGGCTCGCGAAAACTCGCCGCGAAGAGGTCATAAAGCGAGCCAAAGTTTGGATCGCCGCCGGCAATCTTGAACACCGCCGCGCCGCCGTGGCCATGCAAGGGCTTCATCACCGCTTCGCCGTGCTCGGAAAGAAATTCCTCGATGGCCGCTTTGTCGCGGGTGATCAAGGTTGGCGGCATAAGCTGCGAAAAATTCATGACAAAAAGCTTCTCCGGCGCGTTGCGCACGCTCGCCGGATCATTGACGATCAAGACCCTTGGCTGCAAACGCTCAAGCAGATGCGTCGAGGTTATATAGGCGAGATCGAAGGGCGGATCCTGACGCAAAAGCACGACCTCGAACGATGCGAGATCCGTCGCTCTTGTGCCGCCCAGGGTGAAATGATCGCCTACGACATCGCGGACCTCGACCGGCGCCGTCCCGGCCACGACCCGGCCGCCGCGCAGCGAAAGTTTATCGGGAGTGTAGTAAGATAGCCTATGTCCCCGGGCACGCGCCTCGAGCAGGAGCGCGAAGGTCGAATCGCCCGCGATATTGATCTTGTCGATCGGGTCCATCTGGACGGCTACATTCAAGGCCATCGATATCCTCTTCTGCAGGCGCCGCGAAATCCCGCGCCGGCGCATGGCGCACGGCCGGGAGGATTCGTCAAGGGTGCTACAAAGTAGCATAAATTTCGCCGCCCCGCCCTTGGGCGGGGGCCGTATTTTCGCTTGCCGATCCAAATCGATGTGGCGACCGCCCGCCGCCGGACCGAGTTGAAGAATTTCCGCCACATTTATGCTTTTTTGCGGACCGACAGGAGGCTGGCGTGGCGGCGCCGGTTGCGATAGAACGGCCGTGCTTAGACTTTGCGAGGAATGAGCAGATCCTATGAGCACTTCCTCTAAGAAGACGCGAAAGCCGTGGCGGGGAGCCGTGGGCGCGCTATCGATCCTTCTCGCGGTGACGGCGCCGTCCGTGCCGGCCTCGGCCGAGTCATGGCTGGATTCATTCAATCCCTTCAACATATTCGGCGGCGAAAAATACCAAACCAAGATCGTCCCAGATGTCCCGGCGGACGATCTCTACAATCAAGCGCTCGCCCGGCTGCAATCCAAGGATTACGACGGCGCGGCAAAAAAATTCGCCGAACTCGAAAAGCAATATCCCTACTCGCAATGGCAAAGAAAAGGGATTTTGATGACCACCTTCAGCCAATATCAAAACGCCAGTTACGACGACGCCATCGCCTCCGCGAAACGCTACATTGGGTTATTCCCGTCGTCCCCCGACGTCCCTTACGCCTATTATCTTGAGGGGATGTCCTATTACAATCAAATCCCGGACATCAACCGCGATCAGGACCGGGCGGCAAAGGCGGTTGAAATATTCACCCTGATCACCGAGAAATTCCCGAAGTCGGAATATGTCGAGGATGCGCGCTATAAGCTTCAAGTCGCGCGCGACCAGCTTGCCGGCAAGGAGATGCTCGTCGGACGCTATTATCTCAACCAGCATAATTACGCGGCGGCGATCAACCGCTTCCGCGAGGTTCTGTTCAAATATCAGACGACCCGCCACGCCGAGGAAGCCTTGCTGCGGCTGACCGAGGCTTATCTCGCGCTTGGCATTCCGGGCGAGGCACAGACCGCGGCGGCCGTTCTAGGGCATAATTTTCCGGGGTCGGACTGGTACAAGGATGCCTATGCGCTGCTCCAAGGAAGCGGACTGCAGCCGCATGAGGACCAGGGGTCGTGGATCTCGAAAGCGTTCCACAAAATGGGTCTCGGATAAACTACGTTAGTCTGCCGGGAGCGATCGTTATGAGGTATCTGATAGCGTTGTTACTGCCATGGCTTTCATTTTTTACGATGGGAAAGTTTTTTTCAGGGATAATCTGCCTCGTTTTACAACTCACTTTAATTGGTTGGCTTCCCGCGGCGATCTGGGCATTCTTTGCCATTAGCGACTATCATGCAGATCAGCGCGCCGACAAAATTGTACGAGCCTCTCGATCAAGGATCAATGACAACCGAAACTGATCACGTCATCGAAAAGAAAACAGCTTCAAGGATATGTTCTAGCCTACGGCAAGCACCAATTTAGGCTGGCGATTTGCAAGATTTTCCGTTTCCATAAAACATATAAAGAGCGCTGGCCGCGCCTGAAGATGGTACCTAGGGGGAGCCCTCGACCCCATGCTCGTTCAACTGTCCATCCGCGACATCGTCTTGATCGACAAGCTCGATCTCGCATTCGACCGTGGCCTTACCATTTTGACCGGCAAGACCGGCGCCGGCAAATCGATTCTCCTCGATGCGTTTTCGCTGGCGCTTGGCGCCCGGGGCGACGGCGGCTTGGTCCGCCACGGCGTGGCGCATGGTCAAGTCAGCGCGGCTTTCGAACTTGCGGAGGACCACCCGGCGTTGGTCGCGGCGAAGGCACAAGACATCGAAACCGCCGGCAGCCTTATTTTGCGGCGCCTGCAATTGGCGGATGGCCGCAGCCGTGCTTTCGTCAACGATCAGCGGATGACCACGCAGGCATTGCGGGCGATCGCCCGCGAACTGGTCGAAATTCATGGCCAGCACGACGACCGCGCGCTGGTCAACCCAGGCACGCATCGCCAACTGGTCGATGCCTTTGGCGGCTTGAACGTTGAGGCCGCCGAAGTGCGCGCAGCCTATGCGCGGGCGCGGAGTCTCAAGGCCGCGCGTGCACGCGAACAGGCGCGGGTCGAAAATGCGCGGGAGGAAGCCGCTTACCTGCGCCACGCCTCCGCCGAGTTGACCGGGCTTGCCGCCGAACCTGGCGAAGAGGCCGCGCTCGCCGAGCGCCGCTCCATC
This sequence comes from Methylocella sp., assembly GCA_036008425.1. GTDB lineage: Bacteria > Pseudomonadota > Alphaproteobacteria > Rhizobiales > Beijerinckiaceae > Methylocapsa. The sequence continues at coordinate 5,865 of DASYNQ010000166.1, forward strand.
ATAATGCAGGCCGAGAAGGCCGCGGCCGAACTGCGCGATGTCCACGCGATGGTGACCGGCGAGTATTCGCCAATGCCGGCTCTCTCCGCCGCGCTGCGCAGGCTCCAGCGGCGTCAGACTCAGGCGCCCGGCTTAATCGCGCCCGCCGCCGAGGCGCTCGATGCCGCCTTGAACGCCCTCGATCTCGCGGGGCAAGCCCTCGATCAGGCCTTGCGGGATGCTAATTTCGATCCGCGCGAATTGGAGCGGGTTGAAGAAAGGCTGTTTGCCTTGCGCGCCGCGGGACGCAAATATGCGGTTCCCGTCGATGCGCTTGCCTCGCGCGCCGAAAAATTCGCGGCCGAGCTTGCCGCCCTCGACGCCGGGGAGGCAAGGCTTTCACAATTAACGCGA
>DASYNQ010000167.1:0-3499 GCA_036008425.1 Methylocella sp.
CTGGATCGATCCGATCCGCGAGGCCTGGAACCAAATGGACGAGCCGCCGCGGCCCTATCTTGCCGGCACTTGGGGGCCCGCCGCCGCGATCGCTCTGGTCGAGCGCGACGGACGCAGCTGGAGCGAAGAAACCGATTGACCTGCTGCGGGCGGCGTCGCGCCAACCCGCCGCAATGACGAGCCGGGGCCTGGCGCGGCGCAAGATTTCGGCCGCCGCAATTGAGAGGACAGGGAGCATGGCCGCGAACGAAGACGCAGGCATCCGGTGACCGGCGCCTTCCTGCCATGAACCGCAGCGGCCGTTCAGGACGCTCTCAGCTCAGCGGCCGCATTTGCTCGCCAACCACGGCATGGTCGCCACCGGGATGGGCCCGCGGCGCAGAGCAGCTCCTACGCGCGCCGTTTCCGCCGGCGCCCATGCCAGTGGCTTTCTCGTGCGCGAAAGCTCGATACGTCAGGCGTCGTAACTGCCGTCGTCGCCGGAGCCAAAATCGTCCGAGCCATAATCCGAGGCGTCCTGGACGTCGTCCTGATCCTGGTCGGCGTCTTGCTGCGCGTCTTGCCGCGCAAATTGCGAGTCGTCGGCCGCGTCTTGCTGGGCGTCCTGGGTGGCGTCCTGCTGGCTGAGGCTTTGCCCGCCTGAATCGTAATAATTGTTGATGACGGTTTCGCCGCCGAGGCCCGGACTGCCGCCAAATCCGCTGCCAATCCCAAGCGGGTTATTATGCCCGGCAAACAGCCCGCGAATCGAATCGGCGAGAAGCACGCCGCCGGCCACCCCCGCCGCGGTGCCGAGCGCGCCCGTCAAAAACCCTCCGCCTGGACTGCCGCCTTGGCCGCCCCACGGGCCGGGTGCGGCGGCGCCAGGCGGACCGTAGCCTTGCGGTGGCCGTTGCCAACCGTCCTGCGGCGGTGCTTGGTTCCAGCGGCTGCCAGGCGGCGGCACGGGCGCGCGCGGAGCGGAGGAGGGGCCGGACGAGCCCCCAAACAGGGAGCCGAGCCCGCTCAGGAAGCCGCCCGGACGCGGCCCACTCGCCGCCTGGCCCTCCAGGTTCTTGACCTTGCCTTCGAGCTCTTGCAGACGATCGTTGGCGGCGCGCAGCGCCTGGTCCTGGACGAGGACGGTCTGCGCCAAATAATAGGGCGCATAAGGCTGAGCCTTAGTTGCGTCCTGGATCAACGCCTCGGCTTCCTGATCGCGCGGAGTGTTGGCGGCGCCGCGGATCCGGTCGAATAAACCTGTGAGCAACTGGCGTTCTTCGGGTGACATTTGCATCCTCCCCTTTGGGACTTGGCGGAGTCCTCCCTCCGCCGCGAAAATATAAGCGGTTTTCCGCATGCGCCAAGGGTCACGCCGATATGATTGCATGGGCAGTGCTTGCTGTCGGGCGTTCCCGCTCCTAAAGATATGGGGACAAGATAGGCCTTGAGAATCAATGAACGGCAAGAAAAACAACATGCAAACGGCCCGCGCGACGTTGCCGCGCGGTTTCGCCGATCGTCCTCCGGCCGAAATCGCGGCGACGGATAAAATGCTCGCCGTCATCAAGGAGTCTTACGAACTTTACGGTTTTGAGGCGGTCGAGACCCCGCTCATCGAGTTCACCGAGGCGCTTGGCAAATTTTTGCCGGATCAAGATCGCCCGAATGAAGGCGTCTTCTCGTTCAAGGACGATGACGAAAGCTGGCTTTCGCTGCGCTACGATCTCACCGCGCCGCTCGCCCGCTATGTCGCCGAAAATTTCGACAATTTGCCAAAGCCCTATCGCAGCTATCGCGCGGGCTATGTGTTTCGCAACGAAAAGCCGGGGCCCGGGCGCTTTCGCCAATTCATGCAGTTCGACGCCGACACGGTCGGCGCGGCGAGCATCGCGGCGGACGCCGAGTTGTGCATGATGGCGGCGGACACGCTTGAGCGGCTTGGAATCGAGCCCGGCGATTATGTCATCAAGGTCAACAACCGCAAGGTGCTCGACGGCGTGATGGAGGCAATCGGCCTCGGCGGCGAGGAGAATGCGGGGCGCAGGCTGACGGTGCTGCGAGCGATCGATAAATATGATCGGCTAGGGCTGGAGGGGGTGCACCAGCTTCTCGGACCGGGGCGGAAAGACGCGTCTGGCGACTTTACGAAAGGGGCAGGACTTGATGAAGAAGCCATCCAAGTGTGTTTCATTTTCGTCAAGTTGGACGATCGTGAGACCGGTGCGGAGAAAGTCGTTTCCCTGAATTCACTTCGATTGGCCAGCCTGAGGAGGGCAGTGGCTTCTTCAAAGATTGGTCTGCAAGGGATCGAGGAACTGAAGGAAATAATAAGCCTTGTGAAGACTGCTGGTTATGACCAGGACCGCATTCGAATCGACGCATCGGTCGTGCGCGGACTCGAATATTACACAGGCCCCGTCTTCGAGGCGGATCTCACCTTTGAAGTGCCGGGCGAGGACGGCAAGCCGGTTCGTTTCGGCTCGGTCGGCGGGGGAGGGCGCTATGACGGCCTCGTCGGCCGCTTTCGTGGCGGCGCGCTCTTTAACGAGTTCGCATTTAATACCACGGCATTCAACGCCCCCGCCCGCCCCGAGAACGTCCCTGCGACTGGCTTTTCGATCGGCGTCTCACGGCTCTATTTGGCGCTGAAAGCCATCAATTCACCGATTGTCGCTGGCACGGCGCAACGCGGCCCGATAGTCGTCCTCGTCCTGGACAAGGATCACCTCGCTAGCTACCAAAATTTCGTAACAAAACTTCGTGCGGAAAAAATCAGCGCCGAACTCTACCTCGGGCAAGCGGGCATGAACGCGCAGCTAAAATATGCCGATAAGCGCGGCTCGATCTGCGCCGTCATCCAAGGCTCGAACGAGCGCAATCATCGAGATGGCCCGCAAGTGACGATCCGCGATCTCGTGCTCGGCGCCGAACTCGCCGCCTCCACAAAAGACCGCGCGGATTATTTGGAGCTTCGCGCCAACGCGCAGTTCACTGTCCCGGAAGATCGGCTCGTTGAGTCCGTGCAAGAGGTTCTTGCGCGTCACGTTTGAACCAGGGCGTGAATTTGCAAAATAAGCCTAGAGCCGTCGGCCTCAGGCGGCATCCACTGCAGCGTCACTGCCGCGGGGATGATCGGCGGTAAGAAAGCTCGATGGGCCGCGCAGCAAGGCCTTGCGCGCCTGCCATTGGGTGCCGGCGTCCAGCGTTTCGCGAAAATCCACCAAGCCGCCGGCGAACAACGCGACGGGGATTCCATCGCGATAGAGCAAGCGATTGCCGGTCAGCGCCGCAAGCCTCGGCCCAGGGGTCAGGATACCGGCAAGGTTGAGGGGATCGGCTCCCGACAGCGAAATCCAAGCACCCGAAAGGGGTTTGCGCCTGACCTCGCGCAACATGCCGATCGCTTCGGGCAGGGCGAACTGTTCGCCGGGGAAGCCGGCGACGAAGCGGCCGCCGCGGATGTCCCCGCGCGCCTCGAGCCTGCGGTAAACGCGTAGCAGATCCCGCCACGGCGGCA
>DASYNQ010000168.1:0-13118 GCA_036008425.1 Methylocella sp.
GATGCCCTGGAGCCGCGTCGCGGCGCTGATCAGCCGGAGGCCGTTCCAACTGATGTAGAGCCCGGCGGTCACGGTGGCGAGCACGCCGGAGCCGCCCAGATGTTCGGGCGGCCAGTAGGCAAGGAACGGCGTCAGAATCGAGAGCGTGATCTCGATGCGCGGATCATGGACCCAGCGCCGCAGGCGCAACATCAGCCAACCGACGCCGATCCCCCAGAGGATTTCGCCTGCGACGATCGCAGCGAACATTCCAACCGCGTGGGTGAACGAGAATGCGCCGGCGCTTACGGCGGCTACCGCGAAGCGATAGAGGATGAGTGCGGTAGCATCATTCGCAAGGCCTTCGCCTTCGAGGATGACGAGGATGCGCCTTGGGAGCTCCATTCTACGAGCGATGGAGAGCGGCGCCACGGCATCCGGCGGGGAAACGATGGCGCCTAATACGAAACCCACCGGCCAGGCGAGACCCAACAGCCAATGGGTTGCCGCGGCGACCGCGACCGTCGTGAAGACGACGCATCCGACCGCCAGCAGAGAAATGGGGCGGAGATTGAATCGAAACTCGCGCCAGCTCATCGCCACCGCGGACGAGTAGATGACCGGCGGCAAGACCAGGAGCAGCACCAGCTCCGGGGCAAGCTCGACCGTCGGCAGGCCGGGGATAAGCGCCAGGATGACTCCGGCAAGCACCAAAAGAATGGCCGGCGGAATTTTGAGTCGCGCCGCGACGACCGCGACCGCGGCGACCACGGCCAGAAGCAACACCAAAATCTGGATTGTCAGTATCATGGGCGAACCGGCCGCCGATGATCGTCAAACACTGCGGTTGCGCAGCGCCGACAAGGATAACCGCGATCGGACAAAATCAACGCCCAGGTTTGGCAGCGTTGGCAGCAATTTAGAATGCGAACAAGTTGACAGTCATTCGCTCGCCACCCAATCTGCATCTGCACCTGCTCCTCAACCGCCGCCTCGCGGTCACTCCTAAGACATGCCGCTTCCTCGACGGCACATATTTTGATTCGTTCGAGCCGGGACGGACATAAACTCGTCGAGAATTTTGCAGTGCATTATATTCGATCGTTGCGCTCGCAAACTGACAATCGGCTGCCAGCTGATTCCTCCGAGATGGTCTCGTATCATACGAATTCACCGTGGCATGGCAATTGCTCATGGTCGGATGCCCTTCACGCCGCGGCGCGAACGGCAGGGATAGCCCCAAAAAGGGACGCTGCCGATGAGGAAACGCGAAGCGGCCTGGATCTCGGAGTGGAACCCAGAGGACGAGAAGTTCTGGGAGTCCAAAGGCAAGTTCCTTGCGCGGCGCAACCTGATCTGGTCGATCTTGGCCGAGCACGTCGGCTTCTCGGTCTGGCTGATCTGGAGCATCGTGGCGACCAAGCTGCCGCAGGCCGGCTTTCACTACACGACCGACCAGCTGTTTCAGCTCGTAGCTTTGCCCGGGCTCGTCGGCTCGTTGATGCGGTTTCCGTATACGTTTGCGGTGCCCCGGTTCGGCGGACGAAACTGGACCATCGTGAGCGCGGCGCTGCTGTTCATCCCGACGATCGCGCTGGCGTATTTCGTCACCCGGCCGGACACACCGTTCTGGCTGATGCTGATCGTGACCACGACGGCCGGCCTCGGAGGCGGCAATTTCGCCTCCAGCATGGCCAACATTTCATTTCCGAACCGCCTGAAGGGCTGGGCGCTGGGCCTCAACGCGGCGGGCGGAAATATCGGAGTCAGCGTCGTTCAATTGCTGACGCCGATCCTGATCGGGTCCGGATGGGTCAGCCTCTATATGGCCTCGCCGCAGGGTTCGGCAGGGCTGTACCTGCAGAACGCGGGGCTCATGTGGCTGCCGGTGATCGCCCTCGCCGTGTTCGGCGCGTATCGCTACATGAACAACCTGACCTCCGCGCGATCGACGCTCAGGGATCAGCTGATCATCGTCACGCGCAAGCACACTTGGGTGATGGCCTGGCTCTATATCGGGACCTTCGGCTCGTTTATCGGCTATTCGGCTGCGTTCCCGCTGCTGCTCAAGACGCAGTTCCCGGCGATTACCGTGGGTATCGCCTTCCTGGGACCGCTGGTCGGATCGGTCGCGCGTCCGCTCGGCGGCCTGCTCGCCGATAGGGTGGGCGGCGCACGAGTGACCTTCTGGAACTTCGTCGTCATGGGCGTCGCTACCATCGGCGTCATGCATTACGTCGAGATCAAGAGCTTTGCCGGCTTCCTCGTGATGTTCCTTATCCTCTTTGTCACGACCGGCATCGGCAACGGCTCGACCTTCCGGATGATCCCCTCGATCTTCCGCGCGGAGAAGCTCAGGGAGGCAAAGGGCTTGGGCAACGCGGCCCGGGCGTTGGCCCTCAGGGCAGCCGGTATCGAGAGTGCCGCCGTGCTCGGCTTCACATCGGCGATCGGCGCCTGTGGCGGATACCTCATCCCGCGCGGCTTCGGCGCCTCGATTGCCGCCACCGGCGGCCCCAACCTGGCATTGGAAGTTTTTCTGACATTCTACGTCACCTGCGTGGCGCTGACATGGCGGTACTACCTGCGGAACAGGCAGCGCGGCGCCCGGAGCCTCGCCGAAGCACGCGTGTGAGGCAGGGATGAGCGGCTAAAGCCCCGTTCGATCCTTTGCGGATCGCATGCCTGCATGCGGCCATGATCGTTGCTTCTGAATCATCGCTGCCTGGGTTGAAGAACTGCCGACAAGCCTCGCCGCGGAACGAGTCCTTCACCCAATTCCCTTGGCGGTGCCGCGTCTATAGTGGGGCAGCTTCGCACGCGACCTTGCCTCGGCGCGACAATGGCTTAAATTGACGGTAAATCGATAAGCCAAGCGGGAAAGCCGCGCGAGACCGGAAACTATGACGTTTGTTAGCTCTGTGGACGTCGCGGGCCGCAAGGCCGGCCATATCAAACTGCATGGGCCGGAGGCGTTCGCCGGAATGCGCCAGGCCGGACAGCTTGCCGCCGAAGTGCTCGACCTTCTGACCGGACATGTGCGGCCCGGCACCACCACCGAGACTCTCGACAAGTTCGTCTTCGATTTCGCGATGGCGCATGACGCCTACCCGGCGCCGCTCGACTATCGCGGCTACCGCAAATCGATCTGCACCTCGATCAACCATGTGGTTTGCCACGGAATACCCGATGGCAAACCGCTCAAGGAAGGCGAGATTCTCAACATCGACGTGACCTTGATCCTCGATGGCTGGCACGGCGATTCGAGCCGCATGTATTTCGTTGGCGAAGTTCCCCGCCGGGCGCAGCGCCTCGTCGAGGTGACCTATGAGGCGCTGATGCGCGGCATGGCCGCCGTGCGCCCGGACGCGACAACCGGCGATATCGGCGCCGCGATCCAGGACTACGCCGAGGCCGAACGCTGTTCCGTCGTGCGCGACTTTTGCGGCCATGGCCTGGGGCGCCTGTTTCACGACGAACCCAACATTCTCCATTACGGCCGGCGCGGCGAAGGCGTGCTGCTCAAACCCGGCATGTTATTCACCGTCGAGCCGATGATCAATCTCGGCCGTCCGCATGTAAAAATCCTTTCCGACGGCTGGACCGCGGTGACCCGCGACCGCTCCTTATCGGCGCAATTCGAACATTCGATCGGCGTGACCGAGACCGGCTATGAAGCATTCACCCTTTCGCCGAAAGGTCTGCATCATCCACCCCACCACGGCGCCGGGTTGAACGGCGCATGACGAACGGGGAAACGGCCCCCACCGCCAGCCCACCGCATTATCTCGGCCACCGGGAGCGGTTGCGCGACCGGTTCCGCAAGGGCGGCGCCGATGCCTTGGGCGAGTATGAACTGCTCGAGCTCATTCTTTTCCGCGCCATGCCACGGCGCGACGTCAAGCCGCTCGCCAAAGCGCTCATCGCCCGCTTCGGCTCGTTCGCCGAGGTCGTGTCGGCGCGCCCCGAGCGTCTGCACGAAATCGAGGGGCTTGGCGATGCAGCGATCGTCGAGCTGAAGATTATCGAGGCGGCGGCCAAACGTCTCGCCAAATCCGCGATCGAGAAGCAGCCGTCGCTGTCGAGTTTCGCCGCGGTCCTCGATTACTGCCGTACCGCGATGGCCTTCCTCGACCACGAGGAATTTCGCGTGCTCTTTCTCGACAAGAAGAATCATTTGATCACCGACGAGATTCAAGGCGTCGGCACGGTTGATCATGCGCCAGTGTATCCGCGGGAAATCATGCGCCGCCCTCGAACTCAGCGCTTCGGCGATCATCCTTGTGCACAATCATCCATCCGGCGATCCACAGCCTTCGATCGACGACATAAACCTCACCCATCAGATCATCGCGGTGGGCAAACCCCTAAAAGTTGCCGTGCATGATCATTTGATCATCGGCAAGCACGGCCACGCGAGCCTGAAGGGATTGCGGTTGATTTAGCGCCTTCTCTGAAGGGGCGGGGGGATTTTATATCGCGCCGGATCATCTTGGCGCGCCGCATCAGATCACCGATCCCAGCGTCGCGGTCGTGTGGCAGTGGAACCATGAGCCCTTCGGCAACGACGCCCCATTGGGCAGCTTCACTTACGAACTCCGCTTTCCGGGGCAATTCTTTGACCAGGCAACCTACCTGCATTACAATTATTTCCGCGACTACGACCCAAGGACAGGGCGCTATCTCGAGAGCGACCCCATCGGCCTCGCGGGCGGCGTCAACACCTACGCCTATGCCGGAAGCAATCCGCTCACGCGCATTGACCCGCAGGGGCTGCAAGAAGTTGTTATTCCATGGGATGAGCCACGGACTCCGCCGACGGAGATGGCAGGCTCAACTATTATCGACCCGGTATTGCCGATTCCAGATACAGGATCGCCTCAACAATGTAAGCCAGATGATAAATGTCCTCAGCTAATACAGGCAATTAATGCATTAAGTGCTGATCTAAAAGATCAATATAACGATATAATCTACAACCCATTGAACTTGCCACCAACTGGCAGAATGTCTGTTGCGGGCCATCAACAAAAATACAGACAGGATCAAGGTCGCTTGAGGAACTTGCTCAACCGAGCCGCCGCCGGGTCGCGCCTACGGGCCGTCCGCGGAGCCGCTGATCTGCTCCGCCTCGGCGTGGGTCTCCTTGATCGCATCGAGCACCGATTTTGGGTCGGCAGGCTGAGCCATGGCGTCTGCTTCCTGATCGACCCGGTTGCGAATGAGCGGATTATCCCGGCGGGACTCTTCCAGCAGTTGAATCACCTTCGCCGTCTTCTGCTCACTCAGGATGGCCAGCTCCAAGGTGAGCTGCTCGCGGAGTTGGGCAAGCTGGTACTCACGCCGCTGAGTGGCCAGTATCACGACGACGATGTAGAGCGACACCAGCGAGACCGCACCGCCCAATCCTGAAAAGGGAGGCGGATCCATGGGGCGATAGCCAAGCGCGGCGGTAAGCAGATTTAGAATGATCCAGCCGGCCGCTATGGCGGTCAGGACGCCAATGAAGCGGGGGCGACCCAGTAAGGCTGTTATGCGATCGACGGCGCGCTGAAGCGGCGTGGCGTTCTGGTGATGCTCGCCGTGGAGCCGCGCGATTGACCGGATGGTCTCTTCGATGTGGCCCGGAAGGAGCGGCGGGATGTTCGTGCCGGCCATAGCCTATCCTCGACTACGTGCGACGGCGGAATGGCGCGCGACCGCCAGCCCGCCACATCGCTATTTTGGCTTGGGACCGGGCGGACCGCCAGGCACCCCAGAAGGCGGAATAACCGGGGTCGAATTAGGCTCCGGAACCGGTGCAGGTTTCACAATTTCGGGATCAATACCGGGTGCAGGTTTGATCACGCCCCCGCTGGCGTCCAGTTTGTCGCTTAGATTTTTTTCAGGATCGACTACGCTTCCGCCTTGCGTGCCCCCGGGGCGCGACGCATCCGGCCGCGACAAATCCTTCTCTGGTATCGTCTGGTTGCCGGCAGGATCTCCCGGAGCGGTCTGCGCCGATGCGCCGACCGTGCCCAATCCCAACAATCCTGTAAAAACCAGCGGTAACACGGCTTTCATCAGCCATCTCCGTTGCAGACTCACAGCAACCAACGCCGAAGATCTCTGCTTCGTTCCGTGAGCAAACATAGAGCAGCCGAAGTGCGTTTCGTGAACCGCCCCTTCTGTCTCGCTGCCTGATAGGCCGCGTTGCTTGGTACGATTAGATCTGGCGTTGCACCCGTACAGTTGCACGCCGGCGGCCGCGCTCAGGCATTACCGGCATCCGAGGAGAGTTGCCCAAGGTCGATGCCTGCCTTGCGGAACGCTCGCTCATACTTCGAATCCAACGCGGAATCGAAGATGAGAGAGGGATCGGCCGGACAATTGAGCCAGCCATTATGCTGCATCTCGGCCTCGAGCTGACCCGCCGCCCAGCCGGCGTAACCCAAGGCAAGGAGCGCCCGGCCAGGTCCCGAGCCACGCGCGATCGCCCGCAAAATATCGATTGTCGCGGTCAAGGATACGCCTCCCCCGATGGGCAAGGTGGAATTGTCGATGGAAAAATCGTTGGAATGAAGCACGAAACCGCGGCTGGTGTCGACCGGACCCCCGCTCAGCACCAGTATGGAACTCGCCTCCGCCGGCAAACGAATCGCCTCATCCGGGCCGATCACATTAAGTTGCACCAGAAGCTGCGGAAAATCGACCCTTTCCGCCGGGCGGTTGACGATAATCCCCATCGCGCCTTCCTCGGAATGGGCACAAACGTAAATTACAGCGCGGGCAAAGCGATCATCGAGCATCCCCGGCATCGCAATAAGCAACTGCCCATCGAGAAAGCCGCTCTGGTTTTGCCGCGAGGCCGATGGCGAAATTTTCGATCCCATGTCACACGCCCTATAGGAGTCAAACGAACTTGAGACAATCGCGGTTGCGGCTTTCACGCCTGCGAAATAAATTGACGGAGACCTCGGCCAATGACCGGCATATTCCCATGCAAATGTCCTTCCAGCCTTCAAACCTTGTTTGGAGAGCGGGGGTCCTCCTTGCCTGCGCGAGCCTTTCGCCGCTTTTATTTCCCGCCAGCTTACAATGTGATCCTTACGCGAGCACGTGGGCATTGGGACAGAAATCGTCGTTGCGGCTGATTGCCGCTGGGGGCGGCCCGCCGCAAAGCTTTTATCGCGCCGGGATCGAAGTCCGCCTCGATCCCGGCGCCCTCACTTATTGGCGGATGCCTGGCGGCGCCGGCGTCCCGCCGGTATTTTCGTTCGAAGGCTCCAGGAATGCCTCTGACATTGCGGTTTCTTATCCGGCGCCGATGCGGATCGACGAGGACGGAACCGAGGCTTTCGGCTATCGTGACCGGGTGATTTTTCCCGTTCGCGTCACCCCCAAGGATGTCCCCCGCCCCGTCCTTTTGGTCTTGAACGTGTCCTATGCTGTTTGCAGCCGGATCTGCCTTCCGGCCAAAGCCGAGGCGAGGCTCACCTTGCTCCCCGCCCCGGAGGCCGGGACCGCGAGCCCGGAGGCAGCCGCGATCGCCGCGGCGGAAGCCGCGGTGCCCTTGCGTCTAACGCCGGAACAACGTGACGCCAAAGTATCGATCACCCGCGACAAAACGGCGCCTACGCCGACCTGGCGGCTGTCGCCGCGCGGCCGCAGCGTGCAGGATCTCTTCGCCGAGGCGCCCCCGGGCTGGTATTTCGAGACGCGAAAATCCGGTCGCCCAAACGAATTCCTGATCGTCGAAGTCGAACAACCGCGAACGGACAGCCGCGCGCCCCTTCCGGTGACCCTGACCTTGAGGAATGAACAGCAAAGTTACGAGTTCGCGGTTGACCTCGATGCCACCCCCGTCCCGTGAAGCAATATTCAAGGCGTCACCTGGACCGGCGCGCGATCGAACCAAAGCCAGAAAAAACGAAAACCGCCTTTGCGATTCTTCGATCACCGCGGCGTTTTCGCGTATCATAAAGCCTTGACGGCAGGATAATTCCCGCGGCAATCCGACGCCCGTGGCACAAGGAGCATCGATGGCAATTCAGAGCGGCGATCCGATCCCTAACGCAACATTTACGGTCATGGCGCCGGACGGCCCCCAACTGCGGACCACGGATCAGATCTTCAAAGGCCATAAAGTGGTCCTTTTCGGCGTAGCCGGGGCTTTCACACCTGTGTGCGACAAACGCCATTTGCCGGGTTTTCTCGACAACCTCGATCAATTCAAGGCGCAGGGAGTGGACGAGATCGCGGTGACCGGCGTCAACGATGTTTTCGTCATGGACGCATGGGCAAAAAGTGCCGGAGCGGATGGCAAGATCACCTTTCTTGCCGACGGCAATGGCGATTTCGCGCGCGCGGTCGGGCTTTCGCTCGATCTCACGGCGCGCGGGCTCGGCATCCGGTCGCAGCGCTATGCGATGATTGTCGACGATGGCGTGGTACGAAAGCTCAACGTCGAAGCGGCGCCAGGCAAGGCCGAGACTTCGAGCGCGGAAACTTTGTTGAAGCAGCTTTAGGTGATGGACTCAGTCACACCAACGGTATCGGGCCTATTCCGCGCGGCCGACATCGTTGGTTGGCTGCTCGGGTGACTTGCGATTGCACCTTTAGCGAGCTTGGCCAGGTCCAGACTGGCCCGCTCGATCGCCGCCGCGAATACTTCTCGATTTTTTGCCGACTCAGCCAGTCCGACTCTTAGCTTACGCATTGTAAGAAACTCTTTCACCCGGTCAATCGGCTCCATACGCGGGAATTTGGGCTCAACCGGAGCTGAAGTGCTTCAAACGCCAACGATTGCAATTTTGACCTCCAATCAAACAGTGCACGGCGGAGACTAGGCGCTTGGAAGAAACCGCGCGGATCAGCATGACTCTTGACGAAGTGACGGCGTTCAAGCAGCTCGTGACCGGAGATGCCTCATTCGCCGATCGCATAAGCCTTGGCTTCGCCATGCGACTCGTTTGGCTGCAACAAAAGACCGGCGATGACCACGGTGTCCTATTTGAAATCCAGCATCTCGAACAAGGTGTTCCCACAACGACGAAGCCTGCTGAGCAGTTCAAGCACGCACCCCTCCGGCCTTTTTGGCACAAGCATTTCTTTTCCTCGCGTCACCTGCTTTCTAACGTTGGCGAGCGCTGGAACATTACGCGAGGACATGGAAATCGTGACCTCGACGCGATGATCAAGCAGGTCGCATCCGAACTGGGACATGATCCGGCAATGTGGCCTAAGCTCTTGACCCACCGTCTTCTCATGGGTGGCATTGAAGAGCGTTCAGAGGCTAACCGGCTTACTGGAGACTGGATAATCTTCGCCAAGCACGTGGGAAGAAACTACTACCTCGATTTGGCCACCCATGAAGAAGGCGAGGTAGAGAACGCCCCGGGTCTGTTGAACAAACTGCGAAACAGCAGCTCGACGGACTTTCCGTTTCTATTCGATGGCCAATGACGCCGCGAATTCACAATCCTTTGTTGCGCTGAGCGGGCCATCAAACCCGCCTAGGCGCTTTCGCTCTCATGGCGGGTTATGGCGCCCCTTTGGGTCTTCGCCGCAACCGCGCCCCAGCCAGGTTACCGAGGCGAATGCGCCGAGCCACGAACCCGCTGCAGCAAATAGAACGTAGGTGGCGTTTTCCGTATAGCTGATTACCGCAAAAGCGGACAGCAGATACCAGATGGCGCTCCAGTTCGCGGCCCAAATACGACGTCTGCCGGTCACGGCGGCGTTGAAGAAAACGTAGGCTGCATCCGTCGCAGCGGTGGAGGCGAGCACGCCCATCGCGATGAGCGGGTTGACTGGGAGGATCATGCGGGGGTCTTCCTTGGGCCTGCTTCAAGTGCCGATTTACGCCGAAGCGCAAAGGCTTCGGCCCTTCAGACTAAGGCTATTTGAACCCTGCCAGGCCCTTGCGGGCGAGCGCGTCGACGCGCTCGTTCATAACGTCCCCGGCGTGACCCTTCACCCAGCGCCAATCGATGGTGTGATGCGCGGCGGCGGCCTCGAGCCGTTGCCATAGCTCAACATTCTTGACAGGTTTTTTATCGGCGGTGCGCCAGCCATTGCGTTTCCAGGCGACCATCCAAGTCGTGATGCCGGCCTTGAGATAATTCGAATCCGTATGGAGATGGACCGTGCATGCCCTGTTCAGCGCCTCTAGGGCCGCGATCGCGCCAGTCAATTCCATGCGATTGTTGGTGGTCGAGGCCTCGCCGCCAAAAAGCTCTTTTTCATGCGCGCCGAAGCACAGGATAGCACCCCAGCCTCCCGGACCTGGATTGCCAGAACAGGCACCGTCGGTCCAGATCGAAACCTCGCCGTTCATCGCAGCAAACCGAGTTCGCGGACGCTGCCGGTTTGTTGATGAAAGCACAATTTGCCGACATATTCGAGCGGGTCCTTGGGATGCACCAAGGCATCCGCCGGGACATTCAACCAATCGACGAGACGTGTCAGGGCGAAACGCAGAGCCGCGCCGCGCGCCAGGACGACGAACGCCCCGACTTCCGCTCCGGTTAATTTGCGGACGCTCTCGTAGGCGTTGAAAAATGCCAATCCCTTGGCGATGTTGAACGAACCGTCCATTTCGAAACACCAGGCGTTGAGACAGATCGCGACATCGTAAGAGAGTTCATCCGTGCAGGCGAAGTAGAAATCGATGAGCCCGGATAATTCATCGCCAACGAACAAGACATTGTCGGGAAAAAGATCGGCATGAATGACACCTTTGGGCAAATCGCGCGGCCAGCTTCCGGCGAGAAAGGCCAACTCACCCGCTATTTCCGCGGCGAGGCCCGGCCGCACTTCATCGGCACGCGCGCGTACCTCATCGAATAGGGCCGGCCAGGCTTTGAGGCCCAAGGCATTGCGGCGATATGAGGCGAAGCCGGCGCCGGCCCGATGCAGTTTGCCGAGAGCCTCGCCGACGGCCGCGCAGCAGTGGACGCTTGGGCTTCGGCGCCACATGCCTTCGAGAAAAGTCACGATTGCCGCCGGGCGGCCCGCGATCCTGCCAAGCGCGCCGCCATGTCTGTTCCTTACCGGTTGTGGGCAATTTAGTCCATGACCGGCCAGATGCTCCATGAGCCCAAGGAAAAACGGCAGGTCTCCTTCGTCGACCCGCTTTTCATAGAGCGTGAGGATGAAATAGCCGGCGTCGGCGTGCAAAAAATAATTGGAATTCTCAACCCCTTCGGCGATCCCTTTCAGGGCAAGTACGTGGCCGAGATCATAGTCGCCCAGAAAGCTGGCGAGGTCCGCCTCATTGACTTCGGTATAAACAGCCATGGCGCATCCGCGCGGTCCCACTCGGCGCGCGGCAAATCCGCTGCCCGCATTTCTGATAGCCACCGCAATCCGGGAGGTCAAACGCTTGCAGGCGATCGTTTTAGGTTGGGCTGCTCACCGGTTCCATTTGTTTGGAAGCCCCGCGCGGCCTCCTACGCGGAAACTCGCTCGCGCTTCCTGCCGGCTTCGGCAACGATCGCGTGGGGGTCGGGCTGGATGACGCCGCAAGACACGATCAGCTTGACTGCATCGTCCGGGCTGATCGGGAGTTCAATGACATCGCGCGACGGCAGAAAAAAGTAAAATCCGGTTGTCGGGTTGGGGGTGCAAGGCAGAAAAACCGAAATATGTTCCTCATTTGAAAGATGCCCGGCGATGATTGCGCCAGGCGGCGTACATATGAAAACAAGGGACCATTTGCCCTCGCCCGGGTACTCGATCATCCCCACCCTGCGGAACGTGGCGCCGGATTGAGAAAACGCGGTTTCGAAGATCTGTTTGGCGCCTTTATAGATCGAACGGACGATCGGCATGTGAGCGAGCATCGCTTCGCCGAGCCCGATGAAACTCCGGCCCACGAGGTTGGCGGCAAGAAAGCCCAACAGCGTGAGCCCGAGAAGGGCGAAAACCACGCCGAGTCCGGGCAATTGGAACGGCAAATAATTATCCGGCCAAAACCGCACCGGGACGAGGCGCTTCACCCAATTGTCGATGGTATCGACAAACCACCAGACGATGTAGGCGGTCGTCGCGAGCGGACCGGCGACGATGATCCCGGCCAGGAACCAATTGCGAATGCGTCCCCCGAGGCCAGGGCCTTTGAGGCTGACGGCCGGGCTGGTGCCTTGCGACGGAAATAGCTTATCTGGCGGTATCTTCGTCATGGTTCGCCCGCGGCATAAGAGCCATTTATCAGGTCCCGCTACGTCGCGGCGCAAAAAAATTCGGAGCATCTCAAAAATCCGTCTGCGCCAAAAATATTTTCACATTTTTGCCTCTTTGGAGACATTCTGCCTAATTGTGCGTGACATTGCCTTTGACGTGAGCTAGGGTTTTGCTCTGAGCCGTTCAAGGCCGAAGCCGTAATAAGTTCGGCACAGTAGTCCAAGTCTTGGGAGGACGCCTGTTCTATCGCCCCAACACTACAATGTGGTGTAGTCTTCATAAAGAAGGTAAGGGCAAAGAACAGGTTATGGACGGGACTCATAGGGGCGGGGATACGCAAAGTATCTCCGCCTCTTTTTTTACGCGAGCGCCGCTTTCACACAACCGCCGCGCGCCGACGCGAGAGCGCTTCAGTCCGGCTTCTTGACGCCGCCGGAGTCGGGCGCCGGCGCGGCGCTGGATGGCGCCGCTTGCTCGTGGCCGGACGCGCCCGGAACGGCGCCGCCGGAGTCGGGCGCCGGCGCGGCGCTGGATGGCGCCGCTTGATCCTGGCCGGACTCGCCCGGAACGGCGCCGCCGTGCGGCTTGTCGCGGCGGGTGCCATCCGGCTTATAAAGAGCCTCGGCCTCGTCGCTCATTTCGAGGCACGTCAAGAGTTCCACATAGCTTGGCACAGGCGCGGCGCCTTGCTCGACGCAATCCTTTCGGTCGCCGGGCTTAAAATGCGCCCACTTTCGCGCGAGTTCCGCACGCGCCTCGTTCTCGTCCTTCATGCAGCCTCGATAAGCGAGATTCTTGTCGTCGCCGGTATAGGCTTGCGCTTCGTTGCATGAGCGGACAACGTCGAAACGCGGCACCCCGTCCGGCTTTGCCAATGCAAGATCCGGCAGGACCAGAAGAGCAATCCAAATGAGCCCGGCGAAGATAACTTGCATGCGTCTCTCCTCTATGAGCCAGTGTGACCCAGCGCGCCG
>DASYNQ010000169.1:0-3243 GCA_036008425.1 Methylocella sp.
ATCCGGAAGGCGCGCAGCAGATCGAGCGCATGACGCGGCGAGAGCTTTCGCCCGGCGAGAGCCGCGCGCAGCGGCAGCGCGGCTTCGACCGCCTCGCTTCGCCCGGTCAATGTTGCCTCGAAAAGGTCGAGCCCGGCGAGCTTGGCGTCCGGCGCGAGCGAAGGACTGTCGGCAACGTCGTCGGCGCCGCGGGCGAAACGGTAATAGGCAAGAATTGTGGCGCGATGTTTTGGCGCGATGAGCACGGAGGCGACGGGAAAATTTTCTTGCCCGTGCGTTTTCGAAGGTTTTACCGGCAAGCCGAGCGTCATCGGAGTTGCCCATTGCCGCGAAACCACGCCAAGGCCTCCTTGAGCGCTTCGGGATAGGGTCGCGCCTTGTAGCCGAGGTCGCGTTCGGCCTTCGCGGAACTAAAGAACATCCGGTGCTTCGACATGCGCAATCCGTCGATTGTCAGGAAAGGCTCGCGTTGCGTCACATGTGCCATGGCTTCCGCCGCGAAAGCAAAGGGATAAACCAGCGGGCGCGGCAGCCGAAGTCTGGGGGGACGGCGGCCGCACATGATCGCGATTTGGCCAAGGAACTCCGCGAGCATCACGTTTTGGCCACCGAGGATATAATGTTCGCCGGGCTTTGCATGTAGCAGGGCGGCGAGATGTCCATTCGCGACATCGTCGACATGCACGAGATTGAGCCCGGTGTCGACGAAACCCGGAATACGGCCGGACGCCGCCTCGACGATGATCCGCCCGGTTGGCGTCGGCTTCTGGTCGCGCGGTCCGATCGGCGCCGTCGGATGCACGATAATGGCCGGCAAATCATCGCGGGCGATCATCGTTTCGACAACCTGCTCCGCAGCGACCTTGCTTTGCTTATAAGCCCCGATCGCGCAGGATGCGTTTAGCCGCATCGTCTCGTCGGCCTGTCCGCCATCCGCCGCGCACGCGATGGTTGCGGCACTGCTCGTATAGACGATGCGCTCCACTTCCGCCGCCAGTGCCGTTTGCATAAGAAGCCTGGTCCCCTCCCGGTTGTTCCGCATGATTTCTTGCGGATCGCGGGCAAAGAGGCGGTAGTCGGCGGCGACATGGAACAGAAAACGCGCGCCCGCCATGGCCCGCGCGACCGAGGCCGCGTCGCGCATGTCGCCTTCCACGATCTCGACATCGAGACCGGCGAGATTTGTTCGCTTGCTGGTTGGCCGCAACAAGGCGCGGACGCGATAGCCGGAGCGGATCAGGGCATGCGCCACGGCGGACCCGACGAAGCCCGAAGCTCCCGTGACCAGAACCTTGTCCCCTGCCACTCCGCCCGATCTCCGCTCAGATTTCCAAAACCGGGTTACTCGCCGCGCCGGGCAGGCACTATCACGTAATCATGTGGCCTCGGCAATCCGCTTGTTATTACAAATAATTCGGATTGCACACGATCAATTTAGCCGCGCTGAAGTGGACGCAAACGCCGCTTGGGAGTACGCCATGATATCGAGGTCTCAACCAGAGATCTTACTATAGCTGGGCAATGAACGAACTCGCCGCCTCCATGACGAAATCCGCTCCTCCCGAGCAAACGCCGTCCCCGCGCGCGCTTTTGGAGCTCGCGCCGTATCTTTTGCGCTACAAGCCGCGCATTGTCGCCGCGCTATTTGCGGTGACGGTGGCGGCGGCGGCAACCTTGGCGGTGCCGCTGGCGATCCGGCGGATGATCGATTTCGGTTTTTCGGCCGCAAGCGCCGGCTTGATCAACTCTTATTTTTTTGCCCTCGTCGCTGTCGCCGCGGTTTTGGCGCTGGCTTCCGGATCGCGGTTCTATTTCGTGACGACGCTCGGCGAACGTGTCGTGGCCGACCTCAGGACGGATGTGTTCAAACATCTTTGCCGTCTCGACGCGGCCTTTTTCGACACCGCGCGAACCGGCGAGCTCATGTCCAGGCTCACCGCCGACACGACCCAGATGAAGTCCGCCTTCGGTTCCACGGCGGCGGTCGCGCTACGCAATTTCTTTCTCTTCGCCGGCGCGGTCGCGATGATGGTCTATACGAGCCCAAAACTTTCCGCCGCCGTGCTTATTGCTATTCCCATTATCGTCCTGCCGCTGGTGGCCTCTGGCCGCCTGGTCCGCAAGCGGTCCCGCACGGCGCAAGATACGCTCGCCGGGGCGAGTGCCTTTGCCGCCGAAAATCTTGCCGCCGTTCGCGTGATGCAGGCGTTTGGCGCCGAGCCCACGACCGCCCGCCATTTCGACGCCGCCGTGGAGGAAGCCTACGCCGCCGCCCGCAACGCCGCGGTTGCGCGCGCGGGCCTCACGATCGTTGTGATATTTCTTGTCTTCGCAAGCATTGTCGGCGTGCTCTGGTTTGGCGCGCGGGACGTTCTCGCCGGCCGCATGACTGGCGGCCTTTTGTCGCAGTTCGTGCTCTACGCCATTTTGGCCGCGGGTGCATTGAGCGAGTTGAGCCAGGTATGGGGCGAAATATCCGCCGCCGGCGGCGCGGCCGGCCGGATCGCCGAGATCCTTGCCTTGCGGCCGGCGATCGTGGCGCCGGTTCCAGCTACCGCGCTGCCTGTGCCGGCCCGGGGCGAAATCGCCTTCGAACATGTCGATTTCGCTTATCCGGCAAGATCGCAAGAGTCCGCCTTGCACGGCCTCTCGTTCAAGGTCGCGCCCGGGGAAACCGTCGCCATCGTCGGGCCTTCCGGCGCAGGCAAGACGACCTTGTTCCAGCTCCTCTCGCGGTTCTACGATCCAGTTTCGGGCCGCATCCTGCTCGATGGCGTCGACATTAAGAGCGTCGATCCCACAGAGTTGCGGCGGCGGATCAAAAGCGTGCCGCAAGACGCGGTGATCTTCGCCGCTTCGATCGCCGATAATATCCGCTATGGCGCGCCGGACGCGAGCGACGAAGCCGTGCGCGACGCGGCGAGGCGGGCCGCCGCCGACGATTTCATCTGCGCGTTGCCGGACGGCTACGCGACGCTGGCCGGCGAACGGGGCGTGACCTTGTCGGGCGGACAGCGCCAGCGGATCGCCATCGCGCGGGCGATTTTGCAGGAGGCGCCGGTGCTGCTTCTCGACGAAGCGACGTCCGCGCTCGATTCCGAGAACGAAGTCATGGTTCAGTCCGCGCTCGAAAAAGTCATGTCGGAACGCACGACCCTTGTCATCGCGCATCGCCTCGCAACAGTCCTCCGGGCCGACCGGATTCTTGTTCTCGACAACGGCCGGTTGATCGAGGAAGGCACC
>DASYNQ010000170.1:0-2998 GCA_036008425.1 Methylocella sp.
GCTGAACGAATACAAATCCGAGGCCTTCGAGCTGTTCGGCGAGCTCATTACCCATCTGCGGGAAATGACGACGGCGCAGTTGAACCGCGTCGAGGTCGCCTTCGAGCCGCCGCCGCCGATGGAGGCGCTGGAGGTTTCCCACGCCGATGCATCGGCTTATCCGGACCGCGCGATCAACGCCGCATTTGGCCCCGCGAGCGCCGCCCCCGCCGTCTCCCGGGCCGCCAGGCCAGTTTTCGGCGCGTCCGGGGCGGATGCCGCCGAAACGCTTCTTCGAGAGCCGCCGGAGAAGCGCGCGGCCTATGGCAAGGTGGGACGCAACCAGCCTTGTCCCTGCGGCTCGGGCAAAAAATATAAGCATTGCCACGGCGCGGCCGCTTGAGATACGGACGTAAGCTGGGCTGTTTCGTGGCGCGGCTGCGCGCTGTTCGCAAGTGGCACTGCGCACTTTCACGTTAGGCGCCCGACAAAACTGGCAACGTAATCCCCTAAACAGGGGGTGCGCACGGCCGGAAATTGCGCAATTCCATAAGGCCTCAAAAGGAAGGAGACGCGATTGAAGGGGTGATCATTATGATCAATTTGCGGAAGACTTTTGCGGCGGTCGCCCTCGCTATCAGTGGATTCTTGTCTTTCCAGACCGCGCTGGGGCCCGGGCTCGCTGCGGAGCTACAAATGCGAAGGCCCCCGCAAAACGAAGCCATAGAGCGATTTCGGCGAGACCAAGGCTTAAATCTACTTCCGCCAGCCGTCAGAGATAAAGTGCGGCGAGAGTTCGAACCCTCGGATCGACCAGCGCGGGAAGGGGTCGGACCGCGGCCAGGGTTTCTCGAGGGCTGGCAAGACGAAGCCGTTGAAGCCGAAGCCGTAAAGCGATGCCTCAAACTTGTGAAGGACCCACCCGTGCCGCTGTCCAGGCACTAGTCTCCAGCCGCGCTGCAACCGGCCGCGGGGCCTAAGAGATAAACTTCCGCCAGACGTCATAGATCGAGCGAAGCGAGAGTTCGAACCCGGGGATCAACCGCAGTAAAAGGGGTAGTCTTCGAGCGTTCGAACCCTTGGATCGACCGCGGCCATGGGGTAGTCATGAAGTGCGTCCCCTGTCCTCCAGGCGCTGACCGGCAATGGCAAGAGCGTTTTCTGGGACGAGACGCTATTCCATCGCCGCCGCCTTCAGAATGCAGACCATTGTCGCCGAGGCCGGTTTTTGCGACACGTTGCGGATCGTATGCGGACGATCAGAGCGATAGCGCAAAGTCTCGCCGGCCTTGGCCCGCTCGGTCGCGCTGCCCACTTCGACCTCGAGCTCCCCTTCGCTCACCGACAGGCTTTCCACGGAGCCGCGCTGATGCGCCTCCGATTCCAGCACGCCGCCGGGATCAGCTGAGAATTCATACCATTGCAGCCATTCGACCGTCTTGATCCAGCCGATGATGGCGAGCCTGCACTTGCCATCGTCGGAAACCAGGATCGGCGTGTCGCCGCGCGAGGATTTCTCCAGAAAGGGCTCGTCGTCGGCCGCCCGAAGCACCCGCTCGATCGAGACATCGAGCGCCTGCGAGAGGCGCCAGATCGTGGCGAGTGTCGGGTTGGTCTCGTTGCGCTCGATCTGGCTGATGATCGATTTCGCGACGCCGGATTGTCCGGACAGTTCCGACAGCGAAAGATTATAGGCCTTGCGCAGCCGCTGTACCGTCTTGCCAAGCTGGTTCGACAAGGCAGCCGCGCCGGTATCCAGCGCCTTGACCTTGTCACGCCCTTCGACACCCATGGATCCGGACCGCCGATTTGAGGTTGGGTCTTAAATAATAACTAAATTTGCCTAGACCACGATCGCTTGGTTGAACCACTCGCGGTCACTTTCTCTTGTTTCGTCGCATGATCTTATCTGAAATGTCTTCAACTTTCCGGACGACCCGGCGAGCCTCGCACAATTGCCGCGCGTTGCGGCTCGGCCCATGCTGAGCCCCTGTCATTCCAAAGTCATACGAATCTGCTTTCGCTTGGACCAGCTTCAGGAAGGTAGCCCAGATTATGCCGGTAAGCCAAGAGGGGGAACCAGATCCAACCATTTATCGCACCCTCTTCCTTTCCGATGTGCACCTTGGCACGCGCGGCTGCCAGGCCGGGCTTTTGCTGGATTTCCTAAAAAATAACGACGCCGCGACGATTTACCTCGTCGGCGACATGATTGACGGATGGCAGCTGAAGAACGGATGGTACTGGCCGCAGGCGCACAACGATGTCGTGCAAAAGCTGCTGCGCAAGGTGCGCAAGGGTGTCCGCGTGATTTATGTGCCGGGCAATCATGACGAGTTCGCGCGCGCCTATATCGGGTCGGTTTTCGGCGGCGTCGAAGTCGCCGACCATGCCTATCACATGACGGCCGATAACAAGCGTCTGCTCATTGTCCATGGCGACCAGTTCGACATCGTGGTACAGCACGCGCGCTGGCTCGCCTTTCTCGGCGATTGGGCCTATACGGTCGCGTTGTGGTCGAACCTCTGGTTCAACAAAATCCGCCGCAGGCTCGGGTTTCCCTACTGGTCGCTCTCGGCATGGGCCAAACTCAAGGTGAAGAACGCGGTTAACTTCATCGGCGCCTTCGAGGTTGCCTTGGCCGAAGCGGCGAGGCGCCACCATGCCGACGGCGTCGTCTGCGGCCATATCCACCATGCCGCGATCCGCGACATCGGCGGCATCACTTACGTCAACACCGGCGATTTCGTCGAATCCTGTACCGTCGTTGCCGAGCATGACGACGGGAGACTCGAAATTTTGCGCTGGCAGATGACCGCCGAAGAGCAGCGCCTCGCGGCACTCGCCGCCAATGAGGGAACCCAAACCGCCGCGAGGGCGGCGGCGTGATGCGAATCCTGGTCGCGACGGATGCTTGGAAGCCGCAAGTCAACGGCGTGGTTCGCTCGCTCGAATCCGTGGCCCGCGCGCTGCGCGAATTCGGCGCCGAAATCGAGTTTTTGACGCCGCAGGGTTTCGC
>DASYNQ010000171.1:0-4813 GCA_036008425.1 Methylocella sp.
TGCTTGAGCAAGGTCAGATCGGCGATTGCGGCGTTGCCGACAATGAGCGCCTCGGTCCCGGTGGGGACATTGACGACGCGGGCCTGATCGATCGTCACGACCAGGGTCTCCCCCATCGCCCGCAAAGGAGGAGAATACCAACAGATCATCATGGTGGCGATCAAGATCGCTCGAGCCCCGATCGAGCGGGCGGGTGCACCGGTGACGCATGAAGCCTTGAAACGCATTGTCTTTCCCTTCCGCACGACGGACAGGTGGTCCAGTTGACACTCCATGTGTAAAAGAAAACTGAAGCCGGAAGGGTAAGTGATTGTCCAATAAATGGGTTGTTGGCGAATCCCATTAACAATTGGGGTGCGCCTAAATAGACGCGGACCGCGCCATTGACGTGGTGTTTCGCGGTCGGGCTGCGGAAAAACTTGCGAATGGGCGCGCAACAAGTGTAACCGTTGTCTTTGCTTTCGCTTAAGCACGCGCGCGAAAATATTGCGCGCCCGCGCGGGATCGGCGAGATGATCGCCCCGAATGTCGCACTCTCCTGCCACATAGCTTGAAACGGGCGCAAAAGGATGGACCTTGACCAAAGGTCGAGTTTTTCACCAGCGCTTCGACGTCTCAAAAACGATCGAAGACGGTGCGGACCCGGGCCAGATCTGCTTGACCGGATAGCAGCAGTTGCAGGGTGATCCGCGCCTTGCGGGCATCCAGCGCATTGGCGGGGATGAGCCCGCGCCCGATGAGATCGATCTCCCCTCCTGGGTAGTCATATGATCCGCGCAGCGTTTCGCCCGCCCCCGTGCGGCTGGCGAAAACAACCGGAATGCGTTCGGCCAGTCCCGCAAGAGCGGGAACTGCCTCGGCGGCGGCGTGGCCGGCCCCGGGAAGGCTGACCACGAGCCCATCGATTGCCCCAGCCGCCAAGGCTTCAACCGTTTGGGTTTCGAGACCGGGCCCTGCTTCAAGGATCGGCACGACGGGCGCTCCTCCTCCATAGGTCAATTTCGGCGGACGGCTCGCGGGCGCGAGCGCGAAGCGGACGCGCTCTTCCGCGACATAGCCGATTGGGCCGAAAGGGAGAGAGGAAAAAGCATGCGGCCGGAAACTATGCACCTTGCGAATCAGAGGACCGGCATGAATTTCATCGTCGGCCAGCACAAGGATGCCTTTGCCGCGCGAGGCTGGTGAGCTCGCCACCCGGAACGCGGCGAGAAGATTGGCCGGCCCGTCGGCGCTGGGTTGATCGGGCCTGCGCATGGCCGCAGTGAAGACAATGGGTGTTTCGACTTGCACGAGCAAGGAAAGCGCGAAAGCGCTCTCCTCGAGCGTGTCCGTGCCATGGGTAATCACGATGCCGGCGCCTGTCTTGGCCGCGGCCGTGGCGGCGTCAGCTATCGCGGCAATGTCGGCGAGCGTGAAATCCGCGCTGGGTTTTGCCAGCACATCGCGCCCTTCGACTTCTGCAAGGTCCGCGAGACGCGGAACGGCGGCGACAAGATTTGCGGCGCAAAGAGTCATGGCCGCGCCGCCCTGCGCGGTTTCCTTGGTCATGGCGATGGTGCCGCCCGTCGAAAGGATGATCAGGCGCGCGCGGGGCATACGACGTTCCATTTTTGCGAAGGGGTCATGCCCGCGCCAACCCACCAGCCGGGGCTCGTTCCCGGCGGTTTGGATCGTACCAAAATGTTTCACGTGAAACATTTTGGTACGATTTGGGCGAAAAACCTTACAAGGCCTCAGACAGCCGTTCCTCCTTCAACTTGTAAGATCGATCGATTTTTTGGTGCAATTTAAGGTGGGCGGCGGCGCCTCGATGGCTTAGCCGGTTTGCGGGAAGTCATTCCCGATGTAAGGTTCGCTGACGGAATCGAGGTTGTCACGCGGGATGCCCGCGCCGCCGCCGCTTGGTCTCGTCTGTCACCAGCAATACCCCGGCCGTAAACGACGGAATATTTTCGCACCGGAATTATGCTCCAAGAATGCCCTGCAATATCAAAGGCCAAATTTTGGTGCAGAATTCTTGAATTTTGCAGAGACCTTATGAATTTTGGTTAACCATACCGGCCACGCTTTGGCTGGAACCGAGGCTTTATCAAAAGCGCTTTCCGTCGCTTCCGACGTGCGGAGTAGGCAAGAACCTAGCTCGCCGGTTTCAGGATTTTTTGATATAGCTGCCGACGGACCCCCTGGCGCGGGCGCGGTGGCAGGGGAGCAGCCGCTCCCTGCTTTGGTAAGGACGTCGCCATGTTGAAGAGATTTCTGCTTTATGGATTTCCATTATACCTTCTTTGTATTGAGTATTTCGTAAAATTCCTGCTGGCAGGAGCTGATGGTTCGGATTCACTTGCAATCTCGTCGACCGCTCCCACTATCGCTGCTGCCGGCTTATCCCTGCTAATGCCAATCGTGATTCCTAAGCCAGTGCCGGAAATGTCTGAGGCGGTGCGGAAGCAGTATCCAGACAAAAAAATCACCATAATCGGTCAAGCGGATCAGCACCTAATCAATTCTGCCTGGATTTTCATATTCGTCATAGCGGCATTGTGGGGTTATTCGCTGTACTTGAACGAAAAGCATATTGAATCTGTGCTGCCCGGGATCCATCTTCGAGCTACATGGATAATCGGGCTGGCAAGCTATATCGTCGGCGTAGTGCATACAGAAATAAAGGAGGTTGTGTGATGGCAGACCCTATCACTGTCGGCGGCCTCCTCCTTGCAGTGTCCGGGGCCATTGCCTCGGCGCTTGTCACAGTTATTAAGGAATGGGTGGGGCGTACAAGAAACCAAAATATAACTATCACAATCGAAACTAACGAAGGAACGAAGACAATCGTTGCTCCACTTGGCACCAACAGTAAGCAGCTGAGCGAAATGCTGGCGGACGCCTTAAAGCCCACGCCGGGCGACCTGACTAAGAAAGGATAAGGCTTCCCGAAGTCGCATAAGCCCCATTACATTAAATCGCGTCTGTAGGGGAACTTTTGAATTTCGCGCGGCGGCTGCCCCGAACTCGTTGCGCGAGCGGCCTCTCAAAACACGCCGATTTTTTGCCGCAAAACCGCAGAGAAGATTTCTTGAATTTTGCACAAAGAAAAAGGTCAACTATCCGGTGCCCTGATGTCCGCAGATCAAGGTACTACATAGGCCTACGCGTCCAGACTGGATAACGGCACATGCCCCTAAAGAATGAGGAATAGTCTCAGTGACTGAACCCGACGAAGATTGGTTTGACCCGGACATCGCTGCCATGAAATTGGAGTATTTTGAGAAGTCAGGGTTGCAAATCTACCGGAACTATACCCGCGCCTTCGAAGAGCACGCCATAAAGCGATTTGTCGAAACTCTTGACCTTGAACCACTGAACTTGACCGATTTTCAGGGTCTCGTGGCTCTCATCCTTAGTGAGGAGGTGCGGTTTCTTCCGGTTATCGTATGTGCGTTTGCTAATGACGTTCTGAAGGCGACTTTCAAGGAGGTTCTGCCGGATCGAATTCCGGGCGGGAAGGGAAGCATGTTGGGTGCCTATGGTGCGCTCTCGGACCTAGCGAAGCGAATCCAATTGGCCTATGCGTTCGATATTTTCTCCCCTGACCTGATGGAGGAGCTTGATCGCCTACGCTACGCACGTAATGCCATCTCCCACAGCTGGAATATCGAAAGCCTGAAAGATTTCTTCACGAAGGGCCGCCTCGCGGATATGCACCGCATGGAAGAGGTGCTGGCTGAACGGAAAGACCTGACGGAGGAGCTTTCGCGCGGATTCGAGCCGTTGGCGGCGTTCCGACTACGATTAATCTGGATTGTCGGAAGGCTCGTCTACGAAGCCGCCGCCTACAACCGCGCCAAGAAAGCAAGATTGCATCCTGCGCGTGTGCTGTATGGCAAGCCAGCCCCAAAGTGGCTCAAGAAAGTATCAACAATCTGTCTCGACGCTTCACGGGAAATTGCTAAGCAAAGTTAGTGCAGAACTTGAACCTTACCGATTAGGTGAGGATCCTGGTCTCGCAGTCGCATAAGCCCCAATATGGACCTGCTGCGGGCCTCTGGAAAATTCGCGAGGTGAACGCGTCAACTTTTGCGACCCGCGATATCACCTCGCATCGCGCCTCGCGACAATGTCGCTTAAGTGGATTTCGCCGAGCCTTGCCCCGCTTTCATCCGCGACACCAAGAGACAAACGGCGGGACGCCAGCATCAGGTTCAAGGCGGTTTTGAGACTGGCCTCCGCGGCAATCGTCTCGGCGGCGCGCGTCCTGCCGGGTTTCATCAACTTGCGGACCGGCACGAGGTCGAGAAACCGCAACTGCAAGGCTTCGCCGCCCAAAAAATCGCGCACGAAATCATCCGCCGGTGCCAAGAGAATCGAAGCCGGGGTGCCGGCCTGGATCAGGCGGCCGTTGTTCATCACCGCCATGCCGGTGGCGAGCCGCAAACCTTCGTCCATGTCATGCGTGACGAAAACGATTGTCTTGCCGCTCCGCGTGTGAATACCGCTTATTTCGTGCTGCAAGGCCACGCGGCTCACCGGATCGAGCGCCGCGAATGGCTCGTCCATCAAGATGATGTCGGGGTCCGCGGCGAGCGCGCGGGCAACGCCGATGCGTTGCTGCTGACCGCCGGACAATTGCTTTGGGAAGCGCTTCAGAAGGGCGGGATCGATGCGCAACATAGCAACGAGCGCGTCGAGCCGCGCCGCAGATTTCGACGGGCTCCATTTGAGGAGGCGGGGCACCGCAAGTATGTTGTCGGCCGCTGTCCAATGCGGAAAAAGGCCCGCCGATTGGATCACATAGCCGATTCCGCGCCGGAGCTTT
>DASYNQ010000172.1:0-22788 GCA_036008425.1 Methylocella sp.
AAGGCTGTCCGCAAAAAGGACCGGGACGACGCCACGCCCGATGGCAGGGCCCGTATCGAGCCCCGCGTCATGGGCAAGCTCCATGAAGAGTCCGGCATTTTGGCGCAACCTCTCGATGCGCCAAGTCTCTTCCTGCATCACGTACAAGGCGGTCTCCGCCGCCGCCGTTATCACCGGCGATAGGCCGACGCTATAGACGAAGCCCGGCAGCGTATAGCGCAGCCATTCGATGACAGGTGCCTTGCCCGCGACGAACCCGCCGCAAGACGCCAGAGTCTTCGATAAAGTACCGATAGTGAGGTCAATTTGTTGCGGATCGACACCAACGTGTTCCCAAAGCCCGCGCCCTTCGTTCCCGAGTACGCCGATCGAATGCGCCTCGTCGATCAACAGCCAAGCCTTGCGCCGCTCCTTGAGCTCGACAAGGCGGACGAGGTCGGCGATGTCGCCATCCATGCTGTAGAGGCCCTCGGCGACGATGAGGGCGTTATGGGAATTGCCGCGTCTTTCCCGCAGGAGAAAATCGAGATGGTCGAGATCATTGTGACGAAAAACAATGGTTTCGGCGAGGGTAGCCTTGGCCCCGCTAACGATGCTGTTATGTGACAGTTCATCGATGAAAAGCGCGTCGTGCGACCCCAGTATATGTGAAATCGTCGTCACATTGGTGAGATAGCCGCTGACCAGGGCAAGCGCGGACTCGGCGCCGATAAATTTAGCGATGCTCGCTTCAAGATGGCGATGCGTTGATCGTTCGCCGCCGACGAGGCGGGAGCCGAGCGCGCCAATCCCCAAACTGTTCAGAGCCGCCGCCGCCGCGGCCTTAACCATAGGATGGAACGCGAGCCCCAGATAATCGTAATTGGCGAAGCTGACGAAGCGCCGGCCGTTTATCCCGGCTTCCCGCCGCAAAGTGTCGATCGGCGCGAAAAACGGGTCACCGCCGTCGAGGTAAGCCTTTCCGGCGAGCCGGAAGCGCTTCGTGGCATATTCGGCGAGGCTATTGAACTTTTGCACTTTGCGTTCGGCGGTCCAGCTGGGTTCACGAAACGATTGGTAAAGTCCGGCGTCTTGGCGGCGGCATCTCACGTGCCGCTTCTTGGCGGTCCTGGATCGCACCGATCCGATATAAGCGAATCGTGGCATAGCATAAGCGCTGGAGGCAGCAAAAGGGGATCATCGCGCAAGCCCGAGAGACCATCGCCTCCGTCCTTGTGGAAATAAAAAAAGCTATTTCTTATCATAACCTTACATTCTATTGTCAATTACGGTTACAAATCGTAACAAAGGCAAGTTCGCGGCCCCGAACGCTCCGCGCAAGCGAATTGCGCGCTGCCTTCGGATTGCGAATCAAGGACTTTATCCGGGGCGGGAGCCTTTACCGGCGCAACTGGCCGATGCCGGCGGACCCTTGGCAGCTTTGGGGGGCTGAGCAGCTTTGGGGGGCTGAAAAACGCGTCAGGGATTCGCCGCGATGGGCTCGAGGGCCGGCGTTCCTGCTTGCGAGGGTAGGTTTGTTTCTGCCGCCCGTGCCATGGACGCGAGCATTGCGGCGATCGCCGATGCGGCCTCGCCGGCTATCGCCTTGCGACTTTCTCCCCGCGCGTAGGCGAGCGGCTTGCCAAACACGAGATCGCACCGGATCGGCTTGCCCTTGAGGAGCGACCAGAGGTGCGGAAGCAAGGTCGCATCGCCGAGCCATGCCGCCGCGGGCGATGAATAGCGGATAGCGACAGGTTGCACGCAAACCGTCTCGATACCGCTCGCCGTGGCGAGAACATCGCGCGCGGCGGCGAAATGCGAGCTGTGAAATTTGCGAAGCGCCGAGCCGTCGCCGGTCGTGCCTTCCGGGAAAAGCAGCACAGGGCGGCCCGCGAGCATACGCTGCGCCATCGCCGCGTTGGCGGCGGGGATGGCACGGCGCCGTTGGCGATCCACGAACACGGTTTCTTGCAGGCGCGCGAAAGCGGAGACAACCGGCCACGCTTCGACTTCACGCTTGGCGAGGAAGCAAACGGGCTCGACGCTGCAAAGCACCAGTATGTCGAGCCACGAAACATGATTCGCGGCAATAAGACGCGGCCCTTGCGGCGGCGGGGCGCGATCCACGACGACTTCCAGGCGGACAAGTGCGGCTAGCGTCCGGCCGAAGGCGACCGGGAGCCACAGCCGCAGCGGCCAACGCCGGCGCAATGCGAGCCACTGCAAGGGAGCGAGGAACAAAAACAAGAGAATGGCAAGAACGATCGCCGTAGCCCGGAAACAAGCCATGTCCCACCGCGGGTTAGCATTGCGATTCGCGTCTCTTTAAAGCGTTTAGCCTGCAGTTTGATGACAGCGCCGCTTGCCCCCCTGTGGATCGTACCTTTTCGTCATCAAACCTTCGCGTCCGGCTTCTAGATTCGATCCCTAGAGTTACGACGAGATTCGCTGGCTCATGTGGAACATTGCCACGCCGTCCGGTTTCGGCGGCGCCGTCCGGCACACCGCCGCCTTCATAAAACCGAACCGGATCGTGCGCGATCTTTGCGGCCTGCCCGCGGTGCTTGGGCGTTTCGGCCCGTTTGAAGTCCGGCTGGCGACGACGAGCCGGGAGATCCGCAAGGCGCAGCGGCTACGGTTCAAGGTTTTTTATGAAGAAGGCCACGCGACGCCTCGGCAAGGCGCCGCGCTGGCAAGGCGGGACATTTGTCCTTTCGACAAAACCTGCGATCATCTTCTCGTCATTGACCAAGATCAGCGCAATCGTTTCGGCCGCAAGAAGCCCAAAATCGTTGGGGTCTATCGTCTTCTTCGCGGGGATACCGCCGCACGCCACCAAGGCTTTTACAGCGAAATGGAATTCGATATCGCTCCGTTGCTGGCCCGCCATCCCGGCAAGCGCTTTTTGGAACTCGGCCGCTCTTGCGTCCATGCGCAATACCGGTCGAAGCGCGTCATCGAGCTTTTGTGGCGCGGCCTTTGGGTCTATGCGCAACATCATCGTATCGACGTGCTGATCGGCTGCGCGAGCCTGCCTGGCGTCGATCCGCTTGCGATTGCCCTGCCTTTGAGTTTTCTGCATCGCCATGCGCTGGCGGACGAGGAATGGCGCGTCCGCCCGCTTGCCGGGCGCGGCGTGGATATGGCGGTCCTGGGCACCAGTGCGATCGATGCGCGCAAGGGAATCGCGGCGCTCCCTCCCCTGCTCAAGGCTTACCTGCGCGCCGGGGCAAAATTTGGCGACGGCGCGGTGATCGACGCGCAGTTCGGCACGACCGACGTCTTCACGATCTTGCCGCTCGGCGACTTGGAAGAGCGCTATCAAGACTATTATGGCGGGCCGATGGAAATGCCGGAAAGCTACGTCGCCTGAACCTGTTTCAAAACGTCGCCCTTTATGTATTATCGAATTAAGTGAAACGGCCGGCCCCCGATGACACGGCCTCATAATGGGAGGAGATTTTATGCGTAGCAATAACTGCTACGGAAGCCGCGCCGCACCGGCGCGGGGATTTGTGGCCCTCTTCGCCCTCATGCTGGCGATGGGGCTCGCCTTGGCGGCCTCGCCGACGGCAGCGGCGCCCTTCGCCTATGTCGCGAATAACGGCGACAGCACCGTTTCGGTGATCGACACGGCGACCAACATGGTCGTGGCCACCTTCGCGGGCCCACCTTCATTTTTTGGCCTCAATTGGGTCGCCGTCACTCCGGATGGCACACACGTCTATGTCACGGGCGGAGATGTTTATGCGATCGACACGGCCACCAACATGGTGGTGGCCACGGTCGGGGTGGGGACTTTTTCCCAGGGGGTCGCCATCACCCCGGACGGGAAATACGCCTATGTCTCGGTTCCTAGCCCCCCTTCCGATGTTGCGGTGATCGCCACGGCCACCAACACGGGTGTGGCCGGCATCAGTTTACCGAACATGGGGTTGGAAGGCGGCAATGGGGTCGCCATCACCCCGGATGGGAAACACGCCTATGTCGCTTGCTGCCTTCAACACCGTTTTGGTGATCGACACGGCCACCAACACGTTTGTGGGTACCCCGATCCCGGTGGGGTCTAACCCCGAATGGGTCGCGGTCGCCCCGGACGGCAAACACGCCTATGTCGCGAATTTTGGCTCCAACAACGTTTCGGTGATCGACACGGCCACCAACACGGTGGTTACCACGGTCCCGGTGGGGTCTAAGCCGAACGGGGTCGCGGTCGCCCCGGATGGCAAACACGCCTATGTCGCAAATTTTGGCTCCAACAATGTTTCGGTGATCGCCACGGCCACCAACACGGTGGTGACCACGGTCCCGGTGGGGTCTACGCCGAACGGGGTCGCCGTCACCCCGGATGGCAAATACGCCTTTGTCACGAATTTTAACTCCAACAATGTTTCGGTGATCGACACGGCCACCAACACCGTGGTGGCCACGGTCGCGGTGGGGGTGAGTCCCCTTGGCGTGGGCATTGTGCCGCCGCCGCCGGGCGTCCCCTTCCTCGACTTCAGCGCCAAGCTCGCGATCGACTTGGAGCACAATTCGAACAAGGATCGCTTTGAGCTGCAGTCCCACTTCACCTTGAGCAGCACCGCGCCCACGATCGATCCCGTCGTCGAGCCGGTCGCGCTCCAAATCGGCACCTTCTCCATCACGATCCCGCCCGGCTCCTTTAAAAAGCACCAGGGCGAGAACGAAGGCGAGTCTTTCACCTTCCACGGGGTCATCGACGGCGTGAGGCTGGAGGCGCTGATCAGGCAGACGGGCACCTTGCGATACGCGTTCAACGGGAAGGCGCGGGACGCCAACTTGGCCGGCACCGTGAACACGGTGTATGTGACCCTAATCATCGGCGACAACAGCGGCGCGACCTCGGTCACGGCCGACATTGATCACTAAAACGCGCGCTACCAGGCGTGATCCGGTTCAATTGGACCGGATCACGCGCAAAAGCCCGCCAGCCGATATCGCGCCGGTAGAAACCGCCCGGCCAATCGATCACATCTATTGCCGCATAGGCATGCGCGCGCGCCTCCGCCACATCGGCGCCCACGCCCGTGACATTGAGGACGCGGCCGCCATCGGCGACAAGCTTTTGGTCTTGGCGCTTCGTCCCGGCATGAGTGATCGCAACGAACGGCATTGTCTCCGCACGCTCGATGCCATGGATTTCGCTCCCAAGGACCGGCGCGCCGGGATAACCCTTGGCGGCGAGCACGACGCTAAGCGCGGTTTTCGCCGAGAGCCGCGCCGGACGCTCCGGCAGCCGCTCCTCGACGCAGGCGAGGAGCAAGGCAAGCAGATCCTCTTCGAGACGCGGCAGCATGGCTTGGGTTTCGGGATCGCCGAAACGCACATTGTATTCGATGAGCCTTGGCCCATCCGCGCAAATCATCAGACCGGCGAAAAGGACGCCCCTGAAGGGCGCGCCCATCGCCGCCATTCCGTTGAGCGTGGGCGCGACGATCGTCCGCATGACGCGTTCGCGCATCCGCGCATCCATGACCGGCGCCGGCGAATAGGCGCCCATGCCCCCGGTATTGGGGCCGCGCTCGCCTTCGCCCACGCGCTTATGGTCCTGGGCGGAGGCGAACTCCATTGCCCGCGCGCCATCGCAAAGCGCGAAAAACGAAACCTCCTCGCCGTCGAGAAAATCCTCGACGAGGATAGTTTGCCCCGCCGCGCCGAATTCGCCCGAAAACATCCGGTCGATCGCGGCTTCCGCCTCCTCGATGCTAGCCGCCACGGTGACGCCCTTGCCCGCCGCGAGGCCATCGGCCTTGACCACGATCGGCATGCCTTTCGCGCCCACATAGGCTTTTGCCGAGGCGGCGTCGGCAAAGCGCGCGTAGGGCGCCGCCGGAATCTTGTAGCGAGCGCAAAAATCCTTGGCGAAGATTTTGGAGCCTTCGAGCTGGGCGGCGGCCTTGCTTGGACCGAAGGCCTTGATCCCTGCCGCCGTCAGATCATCGACGATTCCGGCCACCAGCGGCGCCTCCGGGCCGACCACGACGAGATCGATGTGGTTTGCCTTGCAAAAAGCAATGATCGACGAATGATCATTTAAATCGAGCGCGACGTGCCGCGCGAGCGCCGTCATGCCCGGATTGCCCGGCGCGACGAACAGCGTTTCCAGCAACGGGCTCTTCGCGAGAGCGATGGCGATGGCATGCTCGCGCCCGCCGGAACCGAGAAGAAGAACGTTCATGATCGAATCATTTGAGGCGACTGGATATTGGCGGCTGCCATACGCCCGATTCAACTTGGGCGCGCAGTGAAACAACGAAGCGTGTCACGTAGCGAGAGTTTCAGCACCGCGCTTGCGTGCGATGAAAGCCCCGAAATCGAACGGAGTCGATTGTCCGCTCGTTTCGCCCTCGATGAGGGCGCCCCGCAGCGCCGCAAGCTTGGTCTCTTGTTCTTCAAGAAGGCGCGAGGTGGCATGCACGACTTCGGCTGGCGAATCGTAGCGGCCTTGGGCGATCAGCGCTTCGATAAAAGAAACGAAGTGGTCCCCGAGATCGAGACCGGCATTTTTGTTCATCTTGCATTCTCCACGCGCCACAATACCCTTTATTGGCTCCACATTGAAGCGGCACCTCGCCGCTCACGCATATTGCGCGATGCCGTTTCCAAACGACCAATTCTCCTTTGGGACTTCCAAAAGATTCACAAAGATGTTTTCCGGCCTGATGCCGGGGTTTTTGGCCAGAAGCTCGGCGATCCGCGCGTAGAGCGCTTTCTTTTTGTCGGGCCCCCGCGTGTTGTTGACGGTGATTTGAACGATCACGAGGTCATCATCGCGGGTAATCCCCAGGTAATTTTCACCGTAAGAAAATTACTTTTGTCGTATTCGTCGATCGTCATGAAACGATCGTCCTCCGGAACGTCGAAGACCTCGCGCATCGCATGATAAAGACCGTCCAGAATAGCCTGGCAATATTCCGGCGGCTTGCCTTTCAATAGGGAAACTCGGGTGAGCGGCATTGTCGGCGATGCTCCTATGTGCAAATTCTCAATCGGCGATGGCGACCCCCGCGCCAAGAGCATGATCCTAAAAAGTTGCTCTTGTTTTGGATAAGATCATGCGAGCACACAGATAGATAGAGACCTTGAGCGTTTCAACTTGAAGCGATCGTGGCCTAAGAAAAACGGCTGGCGTTAGGGTTGCGGAAAATTGGCTCCCCCGCGTCTATGTCCGCTCGAATGCGTCGCCGGCCGTGCTTCTGGCTCGGCCGGATTCTGATTGATGTCGGCATCGGCCGTCCAGTAACAGTCAAGCCCGCCCCAAGGGCGGACGCAGAGAAGCTTGCCCTCCTTCTTATCGATTGTCACGGCCATGCCCTTCGAAAGGGATAAGCAATTGCCTTTTGCGAGTTTTGGCGCGCTGAATTTGTCTAGTCCCGCTTTGTCGTTCTTACCGAGGAAATCGAGAACGTTTCTCGAATCCGCCTCGTCCTTACAGGCGACGATCGGCTTGATGACGCTCGCGGCTTCCGCCAATGACGGCAAAAGAAGCGCGAGAACCGCGAGACCCCGGCAATTGTTCATGAGCCACACCGCTGTTGACAAACGCTTATGTGACGCAGCCCCGCTCTGGCTGGGCAAGGTGATCATAGCACCTTGCCGGGGTTTAAAATATTTTTTGGGTCGAGGGTTTGCTTGATCGCGCGCATGACCTCCATCGCCACCTTGTCTTTCACCTTCGGCAAGAGATCGCGCTTCAACTGGCCGATCCCATGCTCGGCCGAAATCGAACCCTTCCGCTCGATCACTAGCCCATGCACGATGGCGTTGATCTCGTCCCAGCGGGCCAAAAACGCTTGCGTGTCCGCGCCGATGGGCTGCGACACATTGCAGTGAATATTGCCGTCGCCGAGGTGGCCGAAGGCAACGAGCCGCGCGCCCGGGATCGCTGCCATCACAGCACGCGCGGCTTCTTCCAGAAAAGCCGGGATATCCGCGATGGGTACGCTGACGTCATGCTTGATCGAGCCGCCTTCATGGCGCTGCGCGTCCGGCAAAAGTTCGCGCAGCTTCCAGAAATTTTCGCGCTGATCGAGCGAGGCGGCGACCGCCGCATCCTCGACGATATGTTTTTCGTTCGCCGCTTCGAGGAGCGCGAGCAATCGCGCGGCAAGCCCTTGCCGGCTTTGCGAACGCAATTCGAGCAGCACGTACCACAGGTGCTTGCTAGACAGAACTTCGCGCGCGTCAAAATGCGTCAGGACGAAATCCAGTCCGATGCGCGGGATCAGTTCGAAGGTGGTGACTTCGCCGCCCGTCATGTCGCGGGCGAGTTCGAGCAAATCGAGAGCCGCCCGGGGCGAGGCAAGGCCGATAAACGCGGTCTCGATCGCGCCGGGTCTTGGATAGAGTTTTAGGACCGCCGCGGTGATGATCCCAAGCGTGCCTTCCGAGCCGATGAAAAGATTTTTTAGATCGTAGCCCGTGTTGTTCTTTCTCAGCTTCGATAAATCGGAAAGAACTTGCCCATCGGCGAGCACGGCTTCGAGTCCAAGGACGAGATCCCGCGCGTTGCCATAGGCAACCACATTCGTGCCGCCGGCATTGGTCGCGAGATTGCCGCCGATGGTGCATGAGCCTTCCGCTGCTAGCGAGAGAGGGAACAAGCGCCCCGCGCGCGCGGCCTCTTCCTGCACGCGGGAAAGGATCATGCCGGCTTCCACGGTCATCGTGTTCGAGCTAAGATCGACCTCGCGCAGCGCGGTCATGCGGCCAAGCGAAAGCACGATTTGATTGCCGGGGCCGAGAGGAATCTGACCGCCAACGAGCCCCGTGTTGCCGCCTTGCGGCACAACCGGGGTGGAGGTTTCATGGCAAAGTTTGAGCACTTCCGCGATCTCTCGCGTCGATCCGGGTTGCACCACGCAAAGCGCCTTGCCGTGAAAGCGATCGCGCGGCTCGCGCAAAAATCCTTCCATGCCGGGTACATCGGCGATGACATGCCTGGCGCCGCAAATCGCTGCGAGGCGATCAAGGATTTCCCGCGAGGCCGCGTTTAGGCCCGCCGCGCTTTTCCACATCGAAACTCATGCCTCGTCTTCCAAAAGTCGCTCAAGAGTAGAGCCGGTTGGGGTGCCGTAAAGCGGAACTTTCATCGGGCGGGTGGCGGCTTTTCCGCTCGCGAACTTGGAATTATTGGCCCGAACGGCGATTGAGACAACATAACCCCTCAATACTGGATATAATCCGGTGCTCCGCCGAACGGTTTCAGGCTTCGCGGGCATTGCCGGACGGCGAAAGTTTGCAAGGAGGTCCTATGGCCGCGCTCGACACGGTTTTGGCGAAGATCGACGGAAACCTTGATTTGGCTCTGGGACGGCTCTTCAAGCTGGTTGAAATCCCCTCGGTTTCGACCGATCCCGCCTATGCGCGCGATTGCGCCAAGGCGGCCGAATGGCTCGCCGCCGAGCTGAAGAGCCTCGGCTTCGAGGCCTCGGTGCGCAAAACGCCAGGCCATCCGATCATTGTCGGACAGGCCAAGGCCGCGCGTCCCGACGTACCGCATGTCCTCTTTTATGGCCATTACGATGTGCAGCCGCCAGACCCGCTCGATTTGTGGGAGAGTCCCCCGTTCGAACCGCGTGTCGTCGAGGCCGCAACCGGCAAACGGATTGTCGCGCGCGGCGTCTGCGACGACAAGGGTCAGCTCATGACCTTCGTCGAAGCCTGCCGCGCTTTCACGGAAACCGGGGGCTTGCCTTGCCATATTACGTTCCTCCTTGAGGGCGAGGAGGAGACCGGCTCGCCGTCGCTTCCGGCTTTTCTCGCTGAAGCCAAGGCCGAGCTCAAAGCCGACATGGCGCTTGTCTGCGACACTGGAATGTGGAACAGGGAGACACCGGCAATCAC
Organism: Methylocella sp.; assembly: GCA_036008425.1. Classification (GTDB taxonomy): domain Bacteria; phylum Pseudomonadota; class Alphaproteobacteria; order Rhizobiales; family Beijerinckiaceae; genus Methylocapsa. Next base: position 9,853 of record DASYNQ010000172.1, read on the forward strand.
CACCATGCTGCGTGGCCTCGTGCTTGAGGAAGTCATTATTCATGCCGCCGACCGCGATCTGCATTCGGGCGTGTTCGGCGGCGCCGCGATCAACCCGATCCATGTGCTCGCCCGCGTCATTGCCGATTTGCGCGATGAGAAAGGGCGTGTCACGCTTCCGGGTTTCTACAATGGCGTAGCCGAGCTGCCGGAGGATGTCGCCGAGCACTGGCGCGAATTACCCTTCCGCGAAAGTGACTTTCTGGGCGAAGTTGGCCTGTCGGTTCCGGCGGGCGAACAAGGCCGGGGTGTTCTCGAAATGGTTTGGTCGCGGCCTACCTGCGACGTCAACGGCATCGTCGGCGGCTATACTGGCAAGGGGTCGAAAACCGTGCTTCCGGCGCAAGCGAGCGCCAAATTCTCATTCCGGCTCGTCGGATCGCAAGATCCGGACAAAATCGCCGAAACCTTCCGGGCTTTCGTCAAGGAACGGCTGCCCGCCGATTGCCGCGCGGACTTTGTCTCGCATGGCGCATCGGGCGCGGTGCAGCTTCCTTTCAGTTCGGAGGCGTTGTCGCGGGCGGGCAGGGCATTACAGGCCGAATGGGGCAAGGAGCCGGTCCTCGCCGGTTGCGGCGGCTCGATCCCGATCGTCGGCACTTTCAAGCGTGATCTTGGAATGGACACATTGATGATCGGTTTCGGCCTGGAGGACGATCGCATTCACTCGCCGAACGAGAAATACGAACTTTCCTCGTTTCACAAGGGCGCACGAAGCTGGGCGCGGGTATTGAGTGCGTTGGCCCTTTGACCGATCCATCGCCACGCCGTTAGACGCGCGATCTTTCCAGATTCACGTTGGCGATCCGCAATCCGGCGATCAGAATGAGGGCATAGACGAGCGCGCCGGCAAGCCCAAGAAACAAAAGTTCAAACACATTGGCGAAACGGCCGAGGCCCGCCGCCATGCGCTGAACGGGCGCGGCGGCAAAGAGAGCGAAAACCGCCAGAATGAAGGAAGCCGTGGTGACCGTGGTGGCCGTCTTCCACAAAAAGAGATCAACCTTCATGGCGCTACGCCGGATCGCGAAAAAGCACAGGAGCAAGAGGTTGATCCACGCTCCGGCCGCCGTCGCGGCGGCAAGCCCTGGCGCGCCAAAAGGCTTAAAGAGCACGATTTTCAAACCGACATTGATCGCGACCGCGGCGAGCGCGATCAGCATCGGCGTTCGCGTATCGCCCTGCGCTTGGAAGCTTGCGACGGCCGAGCGCAAAAGAACAATCGCGACAAGCCCAAAGCCATAGGCCGTGAGCACCGCGCCGGCCGCGCCGGCCGCTTCCGGAGTGAAGGCGCCGCGCAGGAAAACCCCGCGCATGATGTCGTCGGGGATCATGATGAAAGCAATGAAGAATGGCGCCGTTAGTGCGAGCGACAGCGCCATGGTTCGATTTTGCGCATGCAGCGCGGCGCCCGGATTGCCCGCCGCGAAGAGCCGGCTCATCTCCGGCAACAGCACGGTGCCCGCCGCTATGCCAATGACGCCGAGCGGCAATTGATAGATGCGGTCCGCGTAGTAGATTGAGGATACGCCGCCGGTCGGGAGCATCGAACCGATGATGGTGTCCGCGAAAAGCGCGATCTGGGTGCCAGCGGAGCCGATCACCGCCGGAACCAAGGTCACAAGGAAGCGCTTGATGTGCTTCTTCATTACTGGGCCCGCGAAGCGCTCGAAAATTCCGGCGCGATGGGCGGCCGCCGAGGTGAGCACAAGTTGCAGCACGCCGGAGACTGTCAATCCCCAACTCGCCGCCGAGCCGGCATTGGTGAATAGAAAAGCCACGCCAAGGAAACCAATCATCGACAGATTCATTAAGACCGGGGTGAAGGCCGCGGCGGCGAAATGGCCGTGCGCATTCAGGGTGCCGGATTGCAACGTGACGAGGGTGACCAACAAAAGATACGGAAAGGTGATCCGCGTCAGCGTGACGGTGAGCGCGAATTTTTGCGGATCCGCGCGGAAGCCCGGCGCCAGAACGTCGATGAGGTAGGGGGTGAAGGCGAAGGCGAGTGCGACGACGAGAATCTGGGTGGCGAGCAGGCCCAGAAAAATTTGGCCGGAAAACAGCCGCGCGCGGGCGAGACCTTCGGATTGAAGCACCCGCGCGTAGCTCGGGACATAGGCGGAATTGAAAGCACCCTCGCCGAAAATGGTTCGAAAATGGTTGGGCAGCCGCTGGGCCACGAAGAAAGCGTCGGCGAGCAGACCCGCGCCGAGGACCGCGCCAAGCAGGACATCACGCACAAACCCGGCGCCGCGCGAGAGCAAGGTCAAGCCGCCGACGGAAATTAGGCTTTTGTACATGGATGTTTTCGATTTACTCCGAACGCGGCCGGGCCAAGGAATCGTCCGCGACGGGCGAGCCGATGCCCACGCGCTCTTCGATCAGATAGAGGGGCCGCCGTTTTACTTCGGCGAAGATGCGGCCAACGTATTCGCCGAGGATGCCAAGCGACAGCAACTGAATTCCGGCAAAAAAGGAAATCGAAACAATCAACGAAGCATAGCCTGGAACATCGACGCCGAAAATGAGGGTGCGGACCAAATAGAAACTCGCCAAGGTCAGCGCCAGCAGCGATGTGGTCAATCCGATATAGCTCCAGACCTTGAGAGGCATTGTCGAAAAGGACATGAGCCCATCGAGCGCCAAATGCGCCAATTTGCGATAGCTGAATTTGGACGCGCCGTGGACGCGCGCCTCGGCATCGAACGGCACGCCGATCGATTTGAATCCGATCCAGGCATAAAGTCCTTTGGAAAACCGCGCGTGCTCGCGCATCGTGCGAAGCGCCGCGACGGCCCGCGTGTCGAGGAGCCGGAAATCCCCGGCGCCCTCCGGAAGCCTTGTGTCTCCGATCGAACCAAAGAGCTTATAAAAACGCTGCGTCAAAATCCGCCGCAAAGGAGTATAGACGGTTCGATCAACGCGCTGGGCGAAGACATTTTTGTAGCCCTCCCGCCAGCGCGCGACCAAGGTCTCAATCAGCTCGGGGGGATCTTGCAAATCGGCGTCCAAGATGACCGTCGCGGCCCCCCTTGCATGATCAAGACCCGCCGCTATGGCGATCTCCTTGCCGAAATTCCGGCTCAGCGAAAGCGCACGAATGCGAGGGTCCGTGTGATGGGCGGCACGCAGACATTCGAGCGTATCGTCGGTCGAGCCATCGTCGACAAAAATGATTTCGAACGAGGCCGCGCAACGCTCAAGTACCGGCACTAGCCGCGTCAGCAGAGCCTCTATGTTGCTAGCTTCATTATAGACCGGCGTGATCACGGAAAGCTCCGCGCCGCTCGCGCTCGCCGGGCCCGTGCCGGATGTCGTCATTTTTGGAAGCCTCATGAATCGCAACCCCAGCCACGCCGGGATTAATGGGATTTCCGCTTAGGCTTTTGCATGGCATTGGGCAAGATTGCTTGCATATTTGCCTGAAGCCGGACTATCCCTCACCGGAGCGTTCGGACATCTGGCCGCAACGAGAGGGGTTAATCATTGTGGGTACGGCCCAAGCGTATTTTTCGTTCGGCCTATGCGCCGATGATTATGCGCTGTCGCCTGGCGTCAGTCGCGGTATTCTGGAAGCGCTTGGCGCCGGCCGGCTGAGCGCGACAAGCGTGATGACAACCCGGCCGTTCTGGCCGAAGGGCGCGCATGAGTTGCGCCAATTCAAGGACGAGGCCGACATCGGGCTGCATCTTAACCTCACGCTAGGCAGCCCGCTTGGAGACATGCCGGCTTTCGCGGCCATGGGACGCTTGCCGGGGATAAGTCACGTGCTAAAGGCCGCGTGGAAAAACGAGTTGCCGGAAGCCGAGATTGGCCAGGAAATCTCACGCCAGCTCGACGGTTTTTACGAGCATTTCGGTGCCGCTCCCGCTTTCGTGGATGGACATCAGCATGTCCAGGTTCTGCCGCAAATCCGGTCCCAATTGTTCGCGTGCCTCGATGAAAAAGGATTTTCGGGCAAGGTCTGGCTGCGCGATTGCTCCGATCGTCCGTGGCGCATTCTGCGGCGCGGCGTGGAGTTGACAAAGGCGCTGGGGATTGCCTGGCTCGGAAGAGGCTTTGCAAGGGAGGCTTCCGCGCATGGGTACGTCACCAACGAGGGATTTTCGGGATTTTCGGCCTTCGACCCAGCCCATGATTACGCGGCCGATTTCGCCCGCTATCTTCGCGCGCCGGGAAAGCGCCATCTGATCATGTGTCATCCGGGCTATTGCGACGAGGAGCTCGTGGCGGCCGATCCGGTCACGCTCAGCCGCGAACGCGAACTTAGTTTTCTTCTATCCCCCGCTTTCAGGGCGATGCTTGATCGCAAACGCGCCCGGCTGTGGCACCGCTTTCCGATGCCTTTTGCACGATCCGGTAAAAGCACGACAGAAACTTGGCCGTGAGGATTATAGAACAACATTAAGTGTTGTGTGTATGGTGCCGGTGCGAAATGGTATGCTTTAAACATTAGTGGAGTAGTCCCAGTTCATAAATTATATACCGGTGCGGCTAAGTCGCTGCAAGAGCCTCACCCTCATCGTTCGAGACAGGCCATCCCGCTTCGCAACGCGACGGGGCGCCGCAAACGGCAATCTGAACTCGGGACCGAGAGCAATGCCAATCGATGCAGCAAATCCGGTGATCAAACAAATTTATCTGGGGTACGACGACAGGACCATAAGATTTAAGTAATGGTGGACAAAACCCAAAAGCCCGTGAATGCTAAAGCTTCCGAAGGCGACCGCACATATAAGTATAATTACATGGAAAATGGATTGAGATTCTATTTTTATGAAACTATATATCGTGGACAGTAAGAAAACAACGCCAAAACACAAGGGGATCGTTGAATAGGCCATAGCGGACTCTTTGGAGAAATCTAATACTCTCCAAGGATCGACCAGCAAAAGGAAAAAAATGTGGCTTAAAAAGCTAACGACAGTAAGCGCGGAACTGATGAAAAGCGCTCTCTCGGGCGTGCGCGGAAAGAATGGGTAAGTTTTCTCCGGCTTCCTTGGCGCGCCGCTGCCGGCCCGTCCCCGCCCCTCGCTGCTGCCGGTTCCTGGCTTCATCATCGGAGATTCCCCAGTTTATCGAAACCCGCCGGGTTTCGTGCCCAATTGATACGCCACATATAAAGCCTTAAGGCGGGGATAGGAAAGGGCGCTGTTGTTGTGACGCAGGGTTTGCATGACGTTTTCCTAAATCGAACCCCCGCGCAGTGACGCCGGTGGTCGACGCGGCTGACCGGCCGGATTTATAATGCTATCTGAAGCGCTGGGCGCTGGACATCCTGAGGCGCCGCCGTCTCCGGTCTTGCAAATACCCCATGCCCCTGCGTGTCGCCGGCTATCTCGTTCATTGCTTCACGGCCTGCGGAGCCGCTATGGGGTTCGCGGCGCTGCTCGCCGCGGCCGGCGGGCAATTTAGCGCAATGTTCGCCTGGCTCGGCGCAGCGCTGGTGATCGACGCCGTGGACGGCGCCTTGGCCCGGCGCTACAGGGTCGAGGAGACGGCGCCGCATATCGACGGCGTTGTTCTCGACCTCGTCGTCGATTTCCTCACCTATGTCGTCGTGCCGCTCGTCGCCTTGTGGCGTTCCGGCCTGCTCCTGCCGCCGCTCGCGGTCCTCGTTTGTTGTGTTGTCTGCGCGGCTTCGGCGCTCTATTTCACCGACCGGCGCATTAAGACCCACGACCTCTGGTTTCGCGGATTTCCGGCGATTTGGAACGTACTCATCTTTTATATCCTGGTGTTGCGGCCGGGACCGCTTGTCTGCACGCTCGTCATCATCGGCTTCGCGGGCATGATGTTCGCGCCGGTCCCCTTTGTTCACCCGCTGCGCGTCGTGCGCCTCCGCCTGGTCACGATTACCCTGACGGGCATGTGGTGCGCCGCCGCGATCGCGGCCGTGGTGCAGGGCCTCTCGGAGGCCGGATTCCTCAGCAAGGCCGTGCTTATCGCGGTGGGTCTGTATTATATCGTCTTGCCGCTATTCCGTAATTTTCCCTAGGGGCGCCGGTTGCTCTCGACGACGGGGACCGTGGCGCAAACCCGTGCCTTTGAATGGGCGCGAAGTACTGGTGGGGAAATAATTCGGGGAATGCCGGATAATGTTCCGTTCCACTCATTGATTTTGGTTTGTCAGTGCGTTAGTGCGAGTAAGCGCGATGTTGCGCCCTAGCATGAATTTTTCGGGGAGGTCGATATGGACAGGAAGATAGCAGGCCTTGCGGGCGCAGTCTCCGCCCTTGCAACGATGACCGCGGTGGAAGCGGCGCGGGCGCAGAACGTGACTGAAGTCTTGAGCGCCCGCTCTTATGCGGAGTTGCTCCAGCCAATCCCGAATGCGGTCGCTTTGCTGATGGCCGCCGATGCGGTGAACGTAGCGCGCGCCAAGGGGGAGGCCGAGCAAAACCCCAACGTGAAACTCGCACAATATGGGTACGATTACCATCACCATCACCATCACCATCGCTGGTATCATCACCATCATCACCATCGCTGGTATTATCGCCATCGTCACCACCACCATCATCACCACCATCACCACCACGACATGTACTAACCATATTTATCCTGATAGGCGCGGGAACGGGGTGCGGGCCGTCCAATGATTGATAGAGGACCGGCGGTTGCCGCCAGATCCACAAGAGATCGGAGGATCCTTTTATCCGCGCCGGCTTGTCCTAGCGCGGCGGAAATTTTCTCGCCGCGCCATGAATACGCCGGTAAGTGGCGTCGAATACGGTATTCGACGCCGAAGTCCATTGGGTGCTCGCGGACAGAGTAGCGCGGCTCTCGTGGATACGCCGGGCCTGTAATTCTCGCTCGGCAGCCTCTTCCACACTCATTTCGACGAGTTCGAAATCGGACTCTTCCGGGATCACAGTGAACTGCGCGAACGGCTCGTTGGGCCTGAAAATATGCGTGCGGCCTTCAACCGGCGATTTGAAGACCATGAAGAACATCATTGGCCACCAATTCCTCATGAGCGCCGGCACCGCGATCGGAACGCTGCCGGTTGGGTCGGTATAAAAGCGTGGATGCGGCTCGATCTTAACCGCGAGCCCGGCTTCGACCTTCAGGTCGAGAAGTAGCTGATAGGTATAAAAGTGTTCGCCGAAGGTCCTGAACGGCGGCCACATCCGGCCGTCGTCCGGAGGCGGTCCAAAATCGCCGTCGAACACGAGGCGGCCGTCCTTGGTGCTCACGCGCAACTCGTTGTCATATGGATAGAATACCTCGAGGCCATATTGCGCGGCCTCCGAGAATGGAACGCAATGCCACGCATATTCGTGAGAGCCGTCGGCGCGGGGCTCGGGTTTGCCGGCCCATCCCGGAATTTCGAGCTTGGTCCGGCGCGGACGCAACCTTTCGTCGCTCGTTCGATATTTGATGGCGTGCATCGGCGTTCCTCGAGACCGGTAACCGCAATTGAACTGGCATATTAACGTGGTTCGGCGTGGAGTCGAAGGCGCTGCCTCCGCCGCGCTCCTGCCCCTTTTCTGCTGCGGCGCGCTGAAACCTATCACTCGCTTCCGGGACAACCGGCCCTAGTCCCAGGGACGCGGCCTGAATATCCGATGTTGCCGCAACGCGCAGAAATTCGCGTTGACCCGCCGCCCGCGGTTCGCTTCACTCGCCGGGCCGCTCTCGAACCAAGGCTTGGATTCACATGTCAACGGGCAACGAGCTTAGCCACGCCGCGAGCCCTTATCTTTTGCAGCACGCCAAGAACCCCGTGCATTGGCGGATGTGGGGCGAGGCGGCGCTGCGGGAGGCCCAGGCGCAAAATAAACCGATCTTGCTCTCCATCGGCTACGCCGCCTGCCATTGGTGCCATGTGATGGCGCATGAAAGTTTTGAGGATGAAGCGACCGCGTCCGTGATGAACGAGCTGTTCGTGAACATCAAGGTCGATCGCGAGGAGCGCCCCGATATCGATCATATTTATATGACGGCTTTGCACGCGTTCGGCGAACGCGGCGGCTGGCCCTTGACCATGTTTTTGACCCCGAGCGGCGAGCCATTCTGGGGCGGCACTTATTTTCCCAAGGTTGCGCACTTCGGCCGGCCTTCCTTCGTGAGCGTGCTAAAAACCGTTGCCGACGTCTTCCGCGCGGAGCCCGATCGGATCACGCAAAATACGAAATTCGTCCGAACTGAGCTTTCGAAATCCGCCGCGTCCGGCGGCGGCGCGATAACTCTGGAGCAAGTGGACGAACTCGCGCCGCCAATCGCCCGCCTCATAGACCCTGTTCATGGCGGCCTCGCCGGGGCACCGAAATTTCCGAATACGCCGGTTCTCGAATTGCTCTGGCGGGCGGGCGCGCGGCTTGCCAACGCCCCCTACCGCGATCTCGTCAAACTGACGTTGAACAAAATGTCCGAGGGCGGCATTTATGATCATCTCGGCGGCGGCTATGCGCGCTATGCGACCGACGAACGCTGGCTCGTGCCGCATTTTGAAAAAATGCTCTACGACAATGCCCAGATCCTCGAACTCTTGGCGCTTTGCCATCATGAATTTGGCGGCCCGCTGTTCCGCGCGCGGGCAACGGAAACGGTTGCGTGGCTCCGGCGCGATATGACCAATGCCGAAGGTGCGTTCTGCGCCAGTCTCGATGCCGACAGCGAGGGAGTCGAAGGCAAATTTTATGTCTGGACTTATGCTGAAATCGAGGCCCTGCTTGGGCACGAGGACGCGGCCTTTTTCGGCAAATTTTATGATGCCTCGCCAAGCGGCAATTGGGAAGACGAAGCACATGGCGGGAGGGTTATCATTTTGAACCGCCTCGAAGCAAAGGCTCCGGCGCTTGAGGAAGAAGCACGGCTTGCGCCTTTGCGGCAACGCCTTTTCGACGCGCGGGAAAAGCGAGTTCACCCTGGCCTCGACGACAAAATTCTTGCGGATTGGAACGGCTTGATGATCGCCTCGCTCGTCAATGCCGCAACGATTTTCGACGAGCCGGAATGGATAGGGCTTGCCGCCCATGCTTACAATTTCGTCGTCTCGGCGATGCAGTCCACAGACGCGGAAGGAAACAAACGGCTCGCGCATGGCTGGCGCGCGGGCGTTCTCGTGACACCGGGTCTCGCGCTCGATCATGCCGCGATGATCCGCGCCGCGCTTGCGTTGCACGAAACACGCAATTGGGCGCCGGCCTTGGCTTCCGCGCGCGATTATCTTGCCGACGCGATCGCTTGGGCGGAGGCGCTCGAAACCTATCATGCCGACCCTGAAAGCGGGCTTCTCAACATGTCGGCCATTGACGCGGGCGATGTGATCTTGCGGCTCGCGCCAACAGGCGACGATGCGATCCCGAACGCGCATCCGGTTTATTTGTCTGCGCTCGTCCGGCTTGGCGGGCTCACCGGCGAGGCGCGCTGGCTCGCGCGGGCGGGCGAACTCTTTGCGGCGCTCGGGGCACCGGCACGGAGCAATTTTGTTGGCCATGCGGGGATCTTGAACGCGCTCGACTTCCGGCTGCGCGCCAAAGAGATCGTGACCGTGGGGGCGCGACGCAAGGCGCTCTATGAGGCCGCGCTTGGCGTGCCGTTTACCGGACGCATCGTCGTGGATATCGACAGACCGGATGAGATTCCGGAGGGGCATCCGGCGAAAGCGCAGGTAGCGCTGGCGGGCGACGCGGCTGCCTTTATTTGCGCGGGCGGCACGTGTTCCTTGCCGGTGCGGGACAAACAAACGTTGCTAGATCGCGTTGGTCATGTTTAGCTGCTCAGATGGCCGACCTGGACGACCCGTTGTCCAGGTGGATAAGATTGTATAATACGGCGCCCTTTATCAGGAATTTAGGCGTTTAACAGGCAGGAGTTTCAATCATATGTTAGATTTCTTTAGCTATATAGTTGGATCTCTTGTCGATATTGTTAGATATATTTCACATGCTGTTATGGTAGTGTTCCACAACGTTGTACTTTTGGCTGTTGTTGTTGCGTTTCTCTATGGAATATTCAGGCTTTGCCAATATGGCTGGCAGCAATTGCGGCGCTTGCGTGGCGGAGGCCCGCCAGACAAGAACGCGCCGAAGGACAAGCCGGAAGACGGCCCTGAATGACTGACTAAATCTTGAACCGGGCGCGCGTTAAGCGCCCTGTTCGCGCGCGGGGGACTCTTGGGCAAGGTCCGCGAATACGCCGAGGCGATGCACCAGGAAAAGCGCCGCGAAGGCAGCGGTGTTGATCGCAAAAATGCGGCACACGATCGAGGGCGCATAATCCGATACGCCGTTCGCTAAGGCGAGGGAAATCGCGAAGAGCGAACCTTCATAAACCGCGAAGGCCGCCAGAAACGCGGCCATCGCGGCCACGGCGTGGCTTTGCGCAAGATGGTCTTTGACCCATTGCGCCGCGAGCGTCGAAAGAAGAGCCACGGCGCCAAGGCCGGCGCCCCAGGCCAAGGTGCTTGCCGTCACGGGATAATGATGCAGCGCGAAGCCGGCGATTTGATTGGCGAGCCAGACCGCGCCAACGAGCGCGAAGGCATCCCGGCGGCTTAGGGTCAGCGCCGCGACGGCGGCGAAAGCGGCGAGCGGCACGGCGCAGGCAAAGCCGAGACTGAAGACGACGCTCGCCACAACCAGCAAGGCGATCCAGAGCGTGGGGCGCCGGCGGACGTGAGCTGCGCCATTTGCTTCTTCTCCTTGTCGAAATCGAGGACGTTTTTTCGCTTATGGCAGTGCAAGCTATCAGATTCGGGCGAGTCTGCAAAGACCATAGCGCGCTTCAAGGGCCTCACTACGTGCCGGGGAATATCGACGTGCATGTGGCAGGGCCCGAGACAATTCCCATGGAGAAAATCCTCGGCGGGTAGACTCGGAAACTGCGCAGATCCAATCGTCCGAAATTCGGCATGGACGATGTACGATCCACGTGAGCCAGAGCCGGGTCAGCCTAATACTTTGACCTCCTTCTAAGCGGCTGGATATACGAGCGTCCCGCCGGGCAGCGATCGCACACCAGGCGTGAGCGTCGCGGAGTCGATCTTATTCTGCCCCATGATATGCGCCACCGGAACCCCTTCCGCCAACAGGTAGTCGGCGATGATCCGGCGGTGGCAGCGCCACCACACAGCTTCAGCACACATAATGGCGCAGCAATTGTCACGGGCTAACGCTCGTAATTCGACCAATCCCATTCGGAACGCATCAGTTGCCGCGTAATCGGCATAGTTTCGGAAAGCCGCGACCCGCCAGAGCGTATTGGGCGATGGCATCGCTCCTTTTGTTCGGTGGCGCAGACCGCCAAGGGCGGGCAGATGACGGTAGGCGATCCCAGCGCCAACGAGCGCTTCCGGCAAAGCATCAGCGTTGAACTGCGGATTCGCGCGTGAGCGGGGGACCGAGCGTACATCTATGAGCAGATCGACCCTGGCCTGCCGGAGCAAAGCCACAAATTCGGCGATCGTGTGCGTCGAATGGCCTATCGTGAAGATTGTCGGCATCGCCTGGGACTGTCGCACAGGTTTGCGAACATTTACATCAACATCAGCATTCGGGCAGGGCTCGGCGTCAGAGCTGAACCCCGACCGGGGGGCGATGATCGCGGAGCGATCCAACGTCGGTGATCTTGTGAGGTCCAACTCGGAAGCCGGGCGTGTCAGCGGCACATTCATCAGGGTGCGCATAATCAACGTTGACTACAAAGGGCATATCCGTTACGGGGCGCCGCTGCGGCTGCGTTGCGAGAACGAGTTCGGCTTCAAGATGGTCAAGTGGATCACGGCGATCGAGTTCACGCACGATTTCGCTGACCTGGGCGCCGGTCAAGGTGGCTACAACGAAGATCAAGAGTTCTATGGATACCGTATGCCGATTTGAGGCACACGGCAGCGAGCCAAGGAGAATTGGAATGAACGCAGCTCCCTCTACAATGCCTCCCGATCCTGCATTGGATAATGAGTGCATCAACACTCTGCGCTTCCTTTCCGTGGACGCTGTGCAAAAGGCCAATAGCGGGCACCCGGGACTGCCGATGGGCGCCGCGCCGATGGCCTATGTGCTGTGGACCCGGTTCCTCAAACATAATCCGGCCAATCCCGAGTGGTTTGACCGCGATCGCTTTGTGCTCTCTGCCGGGCACGGATCGATGCTGCTGTACAGTTTGCTTCACCTCACCGGCTATGATCTTCCTCTCGAACAAATCAAACAGTTTCGCCAATGGGGTAGCATGGCGCCGGGCCACCCCGAGCGTGGCGTTACGCCAGGCGTCGAGACGACCACGGGGCCGCTCGGTCAAGGCTTCGGCAACGGCGTGGGTCTGGCGATGGCCGAAGCGCACCTGGCCGCATGTCACAATCGCCCCGGCGCCGAGATCGTCGATCATTTCACCTACGGGATCGTCAGCGACGGCGACCTGATGGAGGGCGTCGCCTCGGAGGCCGCATCCCTCGCCGGCCATTTGAAGCTCGGCAAGTTGATTTACCTGTATGACGACAACCATGTTACGCTGTCGGCTGGAATCGATCTCACCTTCACCGAGGATCGTGCGCGTCGCTTCGAGGCGTATGGCTGGCACATCCAGTCGGTCGCGGACGGCAACGACCTGGTGGCTATCGACACGGCGCTGCGCGCGGCTCGTGGCGAAACGGAGCGCCCGTCGCTAATTCTGGTGCGCACCCACATAGGCTATGGTTCGCCTCACAAGCAGGACAGTTTTGAATCGCACGGGTCGCCGCTGGGCGCCGACGAAGTACGGCTGACAAAGGAGAAGCTGGGCTGGCCGGCAGAGCCGCCATTTTATCTTCCGGAGCGGGCGCGCGAACACTTTCGCGAGGCGATCGAGCGGGGAAAGTTGGCCGAAACGGAGTGGAGAGACAAATTCTCAGCGTACACCCGAGCGTTTCCAGAACTGGCCGAAGCGTTTCAACAGGTCATGCGCGGCGAA
>DASYNQ010000173.1:0-2677 GCA_036008425.1 Methylocella sp.
CGGAAGATGCGCCGCTCAAGCAGCCAGCCTCGTTCCAGCTCATCGGCCGAGAAGGCGCGGTCAATAAGCTCGACGTCCCGGAAAAGACGAACGGCAAAGCACAATTCACCATCGACAATTATGAGCCGGGAATGCTGACGGTCGTCGTCGCCCGCTCGCCTCGCTTTGGTGGCAAGGTTGCGACCTTCGATGCGGCGGATGCGCGCTCAATTCCGGGCGTGGTCGACGTCAAGCAACTGCCGACCGGAATCGCGGTCTATGCGGAGGGCATGTGGCCCGCTTTGAAAGGGCGCGAAGCCCTTCGCATCACCTGGGACGACAAAGCGGCCGAAAGCCGAAGCAGCGAACAGATGATTGAGGAATGCCGGGCCCTTGCACACAGGCCCGGAATGACGGCGGCGGCCCGCGGCCACGCCGAGGCCGTGCTTGCGAAAGCCGGAAAGGTCATCGAGGCAGATTTCGCCTTTCCTTATCTTGCCCACGCGCCGATGGAGCCGCTTGACGGATTTCTGCGCTGGGATGGGGAACGGGCGCGGGCCCGCTTCGGGTGCCAGCTGCAGACCGGCGATCACAATATGATCGCTGCTGTCCTGGGCCTGCCCTTCGAGCGCGTCGAGATCGAGACCATGCTGGCCGGCGGAAGCTTCGGCCGGCGCGGGCAGGCGGATATGCATCTCGCCGCCGAGCTTGCCGAGGCCGCCAAGGCGATCGGGCCCGGGCGTCCTGTCAAGCTGATGTGGACGCGCGGGGTGCCGCGGCTGTTCGCTGACCTCGAACTCGCCCATGGCGACGGTCGCTTCGCCCGCCTGTTCCGCACCCTGGTCAAGGTGCTGGGGCTGACGGCGGCGTTCTCAAGTCTGGCACGACCAGACAACAAATTGGCAGCATCGAGCAAGACCCCGGCGCGGGGATTGCCTAGGTAAGGTACGTGCCAATTAGCACGCGTATCCTCCTGATTGATTTGAACTTGGGAATTGGACTGAGGCCGCCCCCAGGCGGCCTCTCTTTCTATTTGGCCTAACGGCCGGGAAACGGACGCATGTGGCGATCTGGCATGAGCCCGGTTGATCGCGCCACCGCCCCCAGGCACCATGGCAGGCCGCAATGAGGGACTGCCGTGGCCAACCACGGTGGCCCTCTTCATCACCAGGTGCACGGCACGCGCCGCGTCTTCGACGTGCATGAAGTCACGGCGTGCGGCGCAATGAAACAATGGCGTTTGATCTATCTCAAGGCCATCTACAGCTAAAGCAGTAAGGCCGGTCAAAAGTGGAAGAACCACCGGAATGGCGATGAGCATCGACGCGTCGCGGAATGAGGAGCTCCTTCCTCGGCATACTTTTGCACCGTCGCCTTTGAAAGCGATGCCGATGCGACCTAGTGCCTCACGTCATTGAATCTGATGCGGTTTTCTGAATCACTGCGGCGGATGCAAGTGACGGAGGTGATTCGTGGCCGCGAAAGAAATTGCTGTCAAGAAATACGTTGTGCGGTTGAGCGTTGGACGAACGCGCGCAGCTGGATGACTTGATCCACAAAGGCAAGCGTTCTGCGCAGTTGTTGACGAAGGCGCGCATCCTGTTGAAGGCCGACGTGTCGGAGGCGGGCGAGGGCTGGAGCGACAGCCGGATCGCCGAGGCGCTGGATACCAGCGTCGCCAATATCCTTCGCACCCGGCGACAATTGGTCGAGGAAGGGTTTGAGGCCGTGCTGACCCGCAAATATAACCCGAACTCCGCCCGGCCGCGGATTTTCGACGGCGTGGCGGAAGCAAAATTGATCACGCTGGCATGCGGGCCGGCCCCGGAGGGTCACGCCAAATGGAGCCTGCGCCTGCTCGAGGAGAAAGTCGTCGAACTGCACATCGTTGAGCGCGCCAGCGACAACACCATCGGGCGGACTCTTAAAAAAACACTCTCAAGCCGCATCTGAAGCAACAATGGGTGATTGCGCCCGACGCCAGCGCGGCCTTTGTCGCCAACATGGAAGACGTGCTGGAGGTCTATCAGAGACCGCGCGATTCCGAGCGCCCCGTCGTCTGCCTCGACGAGACCTCGAAGCAGATGATCGTCGAAACGCGCGAACCGATTGCCGCCAAGCCCGGACGCAAGGCGCGTCACGATTACGAATACGCCCGCAATGGCGTGGCCAATTTGTTCATGATGTTCGCGCCGCTGGAAGGCTGGCGGCACGTGAAAGTGACCGACCGTCACGCCGCCGTCGATTATGCCCACGCGCTCAGGGATTTGTCCGACACGCATTTTCCCGACGCGGCCAAGATCGTGCTGGTGCAGGATAATCTCAGCACCCACAAGCCCGCCTCGCTCTACGAGGCCTTTCCCGCGCCCGAGGCGCGCCGCCTCGCCGAACGGTTCGAATGGCATTACACGCCCAAGCACGGCAGCTGGCTCGACATGGCCGAATCCGAACTCGGTGTTCTCTCAACCCAGTGTCTGGATCGCCGCATCCCCGACAAGCAAATCTTGACCCGCGAAGTCGCCGCATGGGAGCGAAATCGCAACACCCATCACGCCAAAGCCGATTGGCATTTCACAACCGCGGACGCCCGCATTAAGCTCAAAAGGCTTTACCCTCAGTTCGAATGACTCGCGGCACTAGGAATCGTCATCACGTTATCACTGATCGGCGGAAGCGTTGAAGCAAAGGCAGCTGGGTG
>DASYNQ010000174.1:0-4331 GCA_036008425.1 Methylocella sp.
CGGGGCACGGCATCGTCGGGTTGCGGCTCGAGCATGCCGCTGATCAGCCGGCCGTCGGCGTGAACCCGGAACACGGGCAAGGGATTTTTCCTCCCGCGCAACGCCGGGCTTGCCGCCTTGATCAGATTGTCGACGAGCGCAGTGATGAAGATCGTCTTGCCCGCCCGCGAAAGTCCGGTGACGCCGAGACGAACATGCGGGCCCGTCGTCAGCTCGATGAGGGCCTGCGCCGCGGCGCGGGCTTCGAACAGGAGGTTGGTGATCAGCGACAAAGCAAGCTTGCTTTCCAGAGTATTTCGTGACGGCGATGACACCCGGAATAGGTGGGAAAAATGGGTAAGGCAAATGAACCCTGAAGTGTAGTCAGGTAACGCGTTTTCGTCATGTTCGACGCAAAAAAATCATTCGCGGGCGCGGAGCCTCGCCGGAGGCCCCATGCCAGGCAGCCGGAGTTCCCGCCGCAGGGTTTTGCGGGGGCAGCCGGTCGATCGCGGCGGCACCGTTTTCATTCTACCGCGAAGCACGGTTATCCGCTGGCATACCGGAAAAATTCACGAAACGGTCTAGCCCGCCGTCACCGGCGCCCGCTTCGCTCCAATCGCCGCAGGAGAAGTCGATCACTGCTAGGCAAGGCGCGGGGAAATGGCGGGGCACGGCGCTATTGCCGCCGCGCACGAGAAAGCGCGCGAATTTGCCAAGACCCGGATTGTGCCCGACGATCAGAAGGGTTTTTACCGAGGCGGACGTTCGGGCAAGAAGGTCCCGCAGGGTGTCAACGCCGGCGTTGTAGAGCGAAGCTTCGAGTTCGCAGGCCGGTTTTTGCGGCAATTCACGCAAAATCATGTCGAGTGTATCGCGCGCGCGCCGTGCCGGCGAAACAACGGCAAGATCGAAAACGAGACCGGATGCGCGAAAATAGGCGCCCATTCGCGCCGCGTCGGCGCGGCCTTGCGCCGTCAATCGCCTTTCAGGGTCGCCTTCGGATGCGCCAGCACCGGCTTCGGCATGGCGAACAAGGAGGAGCCGTGGCATCGCGCAAAGTAACGCTCGAGGGAAATTGCGGACGGAATTCGGCACCGTCCCTTTAGCCGGCGCCAAGGACTCTCGCCGCTTTGCCTCCCGGACGCTGCTGCCTCTTGGCTCGATCGATGACGAACATCGCCTTCCATTCATTGACTTCGGTCAAACGCTGCTGTTTAGCCCACGCGACGGCTTGGCGAAAGAAAAAAACGCACGGTATCCGCCAGCAAGACGTCCCTTCGGGCACATTGTCTCCGTTCCGGAGATTGCCGGAGCTTCGCTGTTTGCCGCTCGTCAGGAAAGTCTCCCGGAACAAAGGCTTGCAAGACAGAGGTCTGTGGGCACTTTCACGATGCTCGAAAACGCTCGACGATCTCCTTACAGCCCCAGGAATGCGATTGGCGTTTTAGGCAGTTGTTTCTCTGGGCTTCTAACTGTTTCCTTGCGCTTCGGCGACCGAAACCGCGGTCATGTTGATGATGCCGCGCGCCGTCACCGAAGGCGTCAGGATATGGGCGGGCTTGGCGGCGCCGATCAGGATCGGGCCGACCGGTAGGGTGTCGGCCATGATCATCGTCATCGTATAGGCAATATTGGCGGCGTCGAGATTGGGCATAACGAGAACGTTCGCCTCGCCTTTCAGACGCGAGGATGGCAACACGAGGTCGCGCATCGCCTGCGACAAAGCGGTATTGGCCTGCATCTCGCCATCGGCTTCGAGATCTGGGGCGCGCTGGCGTAAGATTTCGAGCGCATCGCGCATCTTGCGGGCCGAAGTCGTGTCATCCGAACCGAAATCCGAATGCGACACGAAGGCGATTTTCGGCTCGATCCCGAACCGGCGGACGTGAGCGGCGCACATCAGCGCTATTTCCGCGATCTCCGGGGCGGTGGGATCGCGCCGGACATGCGTGTCGGCGATAAAAAAGGCGCCCTTATTGGTGATCATCAAGCACATCGCGGAAAGATCGGTCGCGCCCGGAACGAGCCCGATAATGTCCTTGATGTAGCGCAACCCCGGTTTGAAGCGTCCGTCGAGGCCGCAAATCATGGCGTCGGCGTCGCCACGCTTCACCGCGATCGCAGCGATCACCGTCGAATTGGTCCGCACCAAGGTCCGCGCGGCCTTGGGCGTGATCCCGCGCCGTCCGGCCGCATCGAGATAGGCCGCAATATAATCGCGATAGCGCGGATCGTCATCGGGATCGACAAGTTCGAAATCACGTCCAGGCCGCACCGCCAGGCCGAAGCGCTCGATACGGGTCTCGATCACGTCAGGACGGCCGACGAGAATAGGTTTGGCGATCCCTTCCTCGACGACGGTCTGGGTCGCGCGCAGCACCCGTTCATCCTCGCCTTCCGCGTAAATCACGCGCTTGGGACAAGCTTTGGCGGCTTGTATCACGGGCTTCATGATGAAGCCGGAACGGAACACAAAGCGCGACAATGTCTCTTCATAAAGGGCGAGATCGGCGATAGGCCTTTTCGCGACACCGGTGTCCATCGCCGCCTTGGCGACCGCCGGCGCAATGCGCAGGATCAAGCGCGGATCGAAAGCCGCCGGAATAAGACTGTCCTTGCCATAATGCCTCGCCTTGCCACCATAGGCCCTGGCGACCACGTCGGACGGCGGCTCATGGGCCAGCCGCGCGATCGCACGCGTCGCGGCGAGCTTCATTGCCTCGTTAATGGCCGTTGCGGCAACATCGAGGGCGCCGCGAAAAATGTAGGGAAAGCAAAGCACGTTGTTGACTTGATTTGGAAAATCGGAGCGCCCGGTGCAAATCAGGGCGTCCGGCCGCGCCGCGTATGCCGCGCCCGGCTCGATTTCGGGAGTGGGGTTGGCGAGCGCCATGATCAGCGGCCGTTCGCCCATCTCCTTCACCATCTCCGGCGTCAAGACGCCTCCCGCCGAAAGCCCGAGAAAAATATCGGCGCCGCCGATGACATCCTTGAGCGCGCGCGCATCGGTATCCTGGGCATAGATCTCAACGTAACTATTCATCAACGCCTTGCGGCCGCGATACACCACACCTTCGATATCGGTGACAAAAATGTTCTCGCGCTTGGCGCCGAGAACGACCAAGAAATCAACGCAGGCAAGCGCAGCCGCGCCGGCGCCCGATGTCACGATCTTGACGCCGCCAATTGTTTTACCGGTAAATTCCATGGCGTTAAGGACCGCCGCGCCGACGATGATCGCTGTGCCGTGCTGATCGTCGTGAAACACCGGAATCGACATGCGTTCGCGCAGCTTGCGCTCGACCTCGAAACATTGCGGCGCCTTGATATCCTCGAGATTGATGCCGCTAAACGTTGGCTCCAGCGCGGCTATGATATCCACCAGCCGGTCGACATCGGTCTCTGCGATCTCGATGTCAAACACATCGATCCCCGCGAATTTCTTGAAAAGTACCGCCTTGCCTTCCATCACCGGTTTGCCCGCGAGGGGACCTATGTCGCCAAGTCCCAAGACCGCGGTGCCATTGGTCACCACCCCGACGAGATTTTGCCGTATCGTGAGTTCGGCCGCCGCGCGGGGATTAACCGCGATCGCGAGGCATGCCGCAGCGACGCCGGGCGAATAGGCAAGCGACAGGTCATGTTGCGTCCCAAGCGGCTTGGTTGCCACGATCTCGAGCTTGCCGGGGCGCGGCGAACGATGGTAGAGGAGCGCGCTCGACGCCAAATCGGGACTGATGGAATCGGCCATCGACCTGCTTTCTATCTGAACATGGGGCATGAGATAACCGGAGCCCGCGCCGATGTCCACCATGGCGATCAAAGCGTCCGGGGAGCGTTCCCGATCTTCAATGCGTTGCGTCCGCGCCAAACCGCGCGGAGGATTGGCCGCAAGGCCACCGCCGGATGCAACACGAACGCATCACACAAAGACCAGTCATGGCCGCCTCCGCAAGCCGTGTTGAGATCGTGCGTGACGTGGCGAGCCTCAGGGTGCGGCTCGCGGAGTGGCGGCGCGCGCGCGAGACGATCGGGCTTGTGCCCACCATGGGCGCGCTTCATGCCGGACATATTTCTCTCGTCCACGAAGCGAAAAAACACGCCCGCCGTGTGGTGATGTCGATTTTCGTCAATCCGGCGCAATTCGCGCCGTCGGAAGATTTTTGCTCCTATCCCCGCTCTTTCGAGACTGACGCGGCTCTGTTTGCGACGGCCGAAGGAGATTTGATCTTCGCGCCAAGCGTCGAGGCCATGTACGGCGAGGGTTTTGCCACGACGATCACCTTGGCGGGGCCCGCCGCCGTGGGCCTCGAGGATCGTTTCCGGCCAACGCATTTTGCCGGCGTCGC
>DASYNQ010000175.1:0-1911 GCA_036008425.1 Methylocella sp.
CACTGCGGTGAAGATGGCCGCCGTCGCTATTACGCTCAGAGTAATCCTGACCGCGTTTCCGGGGATTGCCCCGCAATGGCGGCAGATCGTGATATTTCTTTCCATCCTTTCGATGGTGCTCGGCTCCTTCGCCGCGATCGGTCAGGCCAACATCAAGCGCCTGATGGCCTATTCCACGATCGGCCACGTCGGCTTTGCCCTCGTCGGTCTCGCCGCGGGGGGAGAAGCCGGCGTCGCCGGCGTGCTCGCCTATATGGCGATTTATCTCGTCATGACACTTGGCACCTTCGCGGGAATCCTGTCTATGCGGGTAAACGGTTCGGGCGTCGAAAATATCTCCGATCTTTCCGGACTCGCCCGGACCGACGGGGTGATGGCGTTCTTTTTCGCGATGATGATGTTTTCCCTGGCTGGGGTTCCCCCCCTCGCCGGCTTTTTCGCCAAATGGTATGTTTTCAACGCGGCGATTCAGTCCGGGCTTTACCCGCTTGCCGTCATTGGCGTTCTGTCGAGCGTGGTCGCGGCGTTTTATTATCTCCGGGTCGTCAAGATCATGTATTTTGACGAACCCGCGCCCGCATTCGATAGGCCCGCGCCCGCGCTTCGTATTGTGCTTGCGGTGAGCGGCATTCTCGTGGTGTTCTTGTTCGCCTATCCTGGCCTCTTCATCGACGCCACCATGGCGGCGGCGAAGTCGCTGTTTTGATTTGCAGTCTATGGGGTTTTGCCCTGTATCGTCTCGCCGGAGCGGCCCAAGATAATGCCTTCCGTCTGGTCCACCATGACCAGCTTGCCTCGACCAACGACGAGGGCTTGACGCGCGCCCAGAAGGGCGATCCCGGCCGGCTGTGGGTGGTCGCCGATACCCAGACCGAGGGGCGGGGCCGCAATGGCCGCGTCTGGTCGTCGCCGAGGGGCAATCTGCATGCCAGCCTGCTTCTGATCGATCCGGCGCCGCCGCACAAGGCCGCGGAACTCGGCTTTGTCGCTGGCGTCGCGGCCGCCCAAGCGCTGCGCGAAATCCTTTGCGGGGATCGGCGTGTTACGATCAAATGGCCAAATGACGTTCTCCATGACGGCGCCAAGCTTTGCGGAATATTGTTGGAAAGTGCCAGCCTCCCGGATGGGCGCTTCGCGTGCGTCGCCGGTGTCGGCGTGAACTGCCGCCTGCATCCCGCCAATACGCCTTACAAAGCAACCAATCTCTCGGCGATCGCTGGCCAGCCGGTCGCGCCTGCACGAGTGTTCGCGCGGCTTTCCGCGACGATGACGCATTGGCTCGATGTTTGGGCCGCGGGCGCTGGCTTCGAATCGGTACGTGCTGAATGGCTCTCGCTCGCCGCTGGTCTTGGCGCATGGATCGGCGTGACGCGGCCCACGCAAACGATCGAAGGCATGTTTCAAACGATCGATGCGACCGGACGGCTCATTCTCGAACAGGTGTCCGGTCAGGTGGCGATCGAGGCGGGCGACGTTTTCTTTTCGCCGCGGCCGGTCAGCTCTGCCACGGCCGGGGGATAGTCAAAGAGCGCATTCAGGCCGCGCGATGCTCCCTGACGCGTCGCTTTGTTGTATTTTTTCACGAACCGGTTGGTGCTCGCTGGATCGTGTCGTTAGAGCATGTTCCGAAAAAGTTGCCCGACTTTTTCGATTCCGCCGAGGAAGGTTCGTGCAAATGAACGAAGGAAATGACGAGTTCGTCTTCGTGCCTCTTGGAGGCCTGGGCGAAATCGGCATGAACCTCGCGCTTTACGGTTTTGGCCGCAAGGGACACTTGAAATGGCTGATGGTCGATTGCGGGGTGTCTTTCGCGGGCCCCGATCTCGCGGGGATAGACCTCATCCTCCCGGACATACGCTTCATCGAAAAGATGCGGGCCGATGTAGTCGGTCTCGTGATCACCCATGGGCA
>DASYNQ010000176.1:0-21554 GCA_036008425.1 Methylocella sp.
AGGTCCAGATGGCCGACGAGCGCTTGCATGGCCGGGTCGAACCGGTCGCGCTCACGCAATTGGATGGCGAGGCATTCGGCGAGATCGCGGGCGCCGACGCCGGAAGGATCGAACCCTTGGATGAGGCGGAGGATGCGTTCCACCTGTTCCAGGGGCGCATGGAGACGCGCGGCGATCTCGTCGAGCGAACCGGTGAAATAGCCGTTCTCGTCGATCGAGTCGATCAAGACCTGACCGGTCAGCCGGTCCGCCGTGCCGGCCGTGGCGAGCCCCAATTGCACTTCCAGATGATCCTTGAGATTGGCCGGCGCCGCGATATAGGCTTCGAGGTTTGCCGCCGCGCCGTCACCGGTCCCGCCCGTCGGCCCGGACCATGAGGTCACCGAGAGACCCAAGCCGCCCGCCCCCAAACTGTGGTCGCCCGGTGCCGTCGTCCGGCCGTCGTCGAAACTGTTCGACAATTCGGTGCCGAGGCTTGCCTCGAGGGCCTTGCGGTTCGTGGTCAAGAACGCCGAGCTCCCGTCGGCCTCGCTTGCCTTGTTGAAATCCTCGCCCGGCGAAATCCCGGCGGGATCGATCCCGCCTTCGAGGCCAGCGCCATCGAGGCCGGGCGGCTCGGGGCGGCTTTCCTCGGCCCGTTCGAGCAAGGGGTTGCGCTCGAGTTCCTCCTCGATGAACGCGGTCAAATCGAGATTGGAAAATTGCAGAAGCTTGATGGCTTGTAAAAGCTGCGGCGTCATCACCAGCGACTGGTTCTGACGCATGACGAGCTTGGCGGTAAGAGCCATGTCTCCGTGAAACCCTCAAACGCCGCTGCCCGTCACGAGCGCGACGGCTCCATTGTCGGTCCGTTACTTGCCTTTGGTTTATGGTATAGCACAAAATATGCATGCGTCCACAACCGTCGCCTGACGTTTCTCGCCTTTGGTGCCGGTCGCGGCATCAGCGGCAAGGGCAGGCTGCATATAGCCACCGCTCGCGTGCCAATGCTTTGGAGCACCGCCGCAGCCGTGCCTTCGGCCGCCATCATGCGAACGACTTCGCGGTCCGGACCGTCATGACAAACGTTCGTCCGCGTGAATTAGACATCAGCCGATTTGGGAACCCCAACGCGTCACGCCTTCAGGGACTTAGTATTAGGAATTCAGGCTGGAAGGCGGGCTCGGCGAAATCCAAGAAAGCGCTCGGCGCCCCATCGTCAATAGTGCCGAAAAAACTCCAACCGCAGTATTGGCAAGTTTCCCTCGTGCCATTTGGGAGAAATCAAGGGCGTGTATCGGCAGCAATGGCAGCGAGTCGC
The DNA here is from genome assembly GCA_036008425.1 of Methylocella sp. GTDB lineage: Bacteria > Pseudomonadota > Alphaproteobacteria > Rhizobiales > Beijerinckiaceae > Methylocapsa. Next base: position 1,301 of record DASYNQ010000176.1, read on the forward strand.
TGTGCGACAATGGTTTTGCGAGCCCATCCCGCGCGCTTCCGGCAATGGTTCGGACGGGGGGAGGCGGCAGCGCAGTCGCGGGCTTGGGCGGCGCGGAGCCGAACTGCTCTAGAAGCTCGCTCTCAACCGCGAAGAGAACCGAGTTCTCGACGCCGTGAACGCCCATACCCACTCGCCAGACCGCTTGACGGCGGGCGAGCCCGTTGAGCAAGCCTTTGAGATTCATCGCGACTTCAGCCGGCAGCGCGTCAACATCGGCGTCATCGATCTCGCTGATCTCGTCGCGCCCGGGGTTGGCGAGACGCAGCAGCGCTTTTCTCGCCCTGATCTCGTTCGGATCCGCCTTATCGTCCGCCAGATCGATCGGCGCTCCGATCGCAATTTTGCCGCGAGGCCGCCAGCGATATTTGTAGAAATCGGCCAGGAACTTATAGATCAGAATGAGCATGTCTTGTGCCACCGCCACCGCCAAAGCCTTGTTGGCCGCCGGCGTCCTGAACAATTCTTCCGTGGCGAGGTCAAAGCGGTTGCGATCGAGCGACCGCGCGAGAACGAAATCATTCGCCTGACTGTAGAACTCCGACAATTGCACGCCAGGGACGCCAGCGGCGCCCGCCAGGGCGACGCAGCCGTCGACGATCTTCTTCGCCTCCGTCAGCGCCAAAGGAGGCTGTAATTCCTTTTTGCGTACACGCTCTGCGATACTATCCAATTGGTCGCGAAGCTTGCCTTCGAGGGCACATTGGGCATCGAACGTCTTGCGGGCGCCGGCGTAGGTAGCGCGGCGGTCGAGCAGGCCCTGCAAGTCGAAGGATTGCGGAGCGCATTGGACGCTCACGTCGTTCGCGAGCTTCATTTCCCGTATGATCGGCAGCAATATGTCGCATGAGGCCTTGATGCGATTGATCGCGCTCCAGGACGGGTCTCTTTCAAACTCGCGCCGGGCTTCCTCTAGGCCCTGCAAACCCGAACCGGGGTCGAAAGCCACGGGCGCGGAAATCGCGCTCGTCTGGTCGTCCTGGCCGGAAAGATAGGCCGCCTGCTCGCGCAGTCCCGAAAGCGTCTTCCGAAAAACCTCGATTTCAGCCGTTACCCTGGCGAGTTCATCGTGTTTCGGCGTCAATTCCTTTTGGATATCGGCGATCTTCTTTCGCCGGTCGGCGGCGTTTTTCAGCGCCGGCTTACAGACTTCATTGCCGCAGCCCCTAACGCGGGTCCTGTCGAGCCCGCGGTCGGCAAAACTCGCCTCGGCCTCGAATTTCGCCGCCTCCACGCCGAGCACCGCCCGCTCGTCCCATGGTCGAATTTGATCCCTCAGCGCCTGCAATTGGATCGCGCGTTCCGCGAGCCTGGGCTCGATCCCTTCGATCTGCAGTTTCGCGTCTTGCGCCGCCTTGCGCTTTTTTGCTTCCTCCGCCGAAGCCTGTCGTTCCACGTCGCTTCGCTTCGTCTGTTCATCTCGCCATTTCTGGGCAAGCGCTTCGTTATCCTTTCGCGCGGTTCGAATGAGCGCGTCGCCGCTCCTCATCCAGACGAGCGTATCCTGTCGCGCCAATATTTTTTTGATCTGATCTTCATTGGCTTGCCCCACCGCCGCGCGCAGACCGGGCAACACGGCCACGGCCAATTCCATCGGTTGCGTCTCTCCGGTGAGCTTCCTGGCGGAACGATTGAATAAGTTAGCGTGATAATAGGTGTAGGAAAAAAACGCCGACATGCCGAAGAAAAACACGAAGGAAGGAATGATGACGAAAAGCCCGGCTATTCCGCCTTTGGCCGCCCGGCGCTTGCCTGCGACCGCGGCGGCCAGCTCGGAGCCGAGCAGCCAGGAGCTCAGCGCCATCAAACTCAGGATCGCCGCCGATCCGATCACAGCGCCGATGAGACCGAAGTTGTCGTCCGGCCCCTTCCTCATAATGTCCACGAGTCCACTGAACGTCGTGTAAAACACCCAAAGCATGACGGGAATAATCACGACGAAGCCGATACGTCCGAGATCGAGCTCGAAACTCGCCTTGCCATGCTGGTTCGAAGAGGCGTCGCTCATGAGTTACTCCCGAGGGGGGTGCGGGTATGGTAAGAACCGAATGTTAACAGTTATTAATAATTACTTTGTGGCGTAACCAAGGGTTATTTCCCTTTTTTGGCGATCTGATTATTCGCTAAAAAATGAATTTCCTGGACGGCGTTAAACAGTGCCCTCAGAGCCGGAATTCCTCGCCAAGATAGAAGCGCCGCACGCCGGGGTCTTCGACGATCTTGGCTGGAGTCCCCTCGACCAAGACCCGGCCGGCATGAACGATGTACGCGCGGTCGATCAACCCCAGGGTTTCGCGGACATTGTGATCGGTGACGAGAACGCCGATACCGCGCCGTTTCAGGTGCTGCACCAGAAGCTGAATATCGGCCACGGCGATGGGATCGATCCCGGCGAACGGTTCGTCCAGAAGCATAAAGGATGGGCGCCCCGCCAAGGCGCGGGCGATTTCGCAGCGCCGCCGCTCGCCGCCGGAGAGCGCGATCGAGGGCGTCTTGCGCAAAGATTTGAGGTCGAACTCGTCGAGCAAGGCTTCGAGTTCGCCAGCGCGCTTAAGCCTATCGGGTTCGACGATTTCAAGGACCGCTCGAATATTATCCTCGACGTCGAGACCGCGGAAAATCGAGGCTTCCTGCGGCAGATAGCCGATGCCAAGGCGCGCGCGCCGGTACATTGGTAGGCGCGTCACATCGTGCCCGTCGAGTTCAATGCGGCCGCTGTCCGGCCGTATCAGCCCGGTAATCATGTAAAAAAGCGTGGTCTTGCCGGCGCCGTTCGGGCCGAGGAGGCCAACCACCTCGCCGCGCCGCACCGTCATGCTCACATCCTCGACAACGCGGCGGGCCTTGTAGGATTTGCGCAAATGATGGACCGCCAGCACCCCTTGCGCGCTCGGCTCCGGCTCGTTTCCGCCAGGCACCTCTCGCGGCGTTTCGCCGTGCCACGCTGCCGGGCCGCCGCCGTGTTTCGCGACATCCTGCCCCTCCTTCCAAGCGGCATCGCCCGCGCGAAGCGGAGGCGCCGTGCCAGGCCGGAACAAGCCGCGCAGCCGCGCGAAGGCGGCGAGAGGAAAAAGGGCAGGTCGCGGGCGCAAATTAAGAAAAGTCCTTCGAAATTCCAACCTGCCAGAGCCCCGCCGCGCCCCCCTGAGCATAGTTTCCGGCAAAGCAATAGAGACCGATCACCGCGTGGCGCCTGGGCAAGTGTCTCGTTGCCGATCCGACGTCCGTTACGAAGTGCCACACGAAGTGCCACACGACAATCCTTGCGACGACAGCGGCTGAGTTCGATCACCGCTCGGCGGGAGGCGTCGCGAAGAACCAGGGATGCCCGTCCGGGTCGCGGGCGGTGTAGCTGCGTCCGTAGGAAAGGTCTTCTGGCGGTTTGACGATCTCTGCCCCCGCAGCCTGCGCCCGTTCGTAGTGCGCGTCGACATCGGCCAAATAGATGAAGATGCCCTGGGTTGCCGCTTCAGCCACGTGAGCGCTCCCCATTCGCCATTCCTTGCTGCCCTGCCCCATCATGATGCGCTGGCCATCGAGCGTCATCTCGCCATGCGTCCCGCCATTCGGCGTAGGCGTCCGCATTGTCTCGGCGAAACCGAAGGCGCGGGTGAGCCAGTCGAGAGCCGCGGGAACGTCGCGATAGAAAATATAGGGGATGATCTCGGTGCTGACCGTTGGTTTCGGTTTAGCCATTATTTTCTCTCCTAATGATTGAGTACCGGAACCGCGACACCTAGGTAATTCTTTTCAGCGCCATGCTCACCCCTGCGTTCGCACCGAAGAGCCGCAAACGCAGGGGGCAGGACATTAGGCGTAATCAAGAGCCACAGCAATCTTCAGATGACTGGAAGTGTCGTCTTAGACCCCGCCGGTGCAGACAAACCCCACTCGCTGATATGTGCGTCGCGATGTAACCAGCGAGAGTTTTGCCGCGCCCAGCGAAAGCTGCTCGTCAGGAGGCCTTTGCCGCGCGATCGGGCTTCGGGGCGCCAACAGGTCTCGCCGGCCTCGGCTCTTTCGCGTCTCCGGTGCCGCCGCTCGGCAGAAACATGCTCCTGACCCGGCCGGTTACCGCCGCCTGTTTGGTATTCAAATCATAGGTCAATTTATCGCCTTTGGTAACATTCGGTCCCTGGGTTAATGTAACGTTGCCGATGAGATAGACTTTGTTTTCTGATTTTTCATAGACGCCGCTGTCGCCGGTCCCAATCTGGTCCTTGGACACGATGGTCACCGGTCCCGCCGCTTCCATGCGGCGAATTTGACTCGACGACGATGGAACTCCGGCCGGTGCAAGGGCATCCTTCGGCGTCAGGAAAATGATGAGCGTGCCGGTCTGGAGCTTGCTTTCTCCTTGCGTCGCAACGACGTTGCCGGTGTAGACAAGCTTTTGTTCTTTGTCGAAATAATCCAGCTTGGTAGCGGCGATGTTGACGGGATCCTTGGAATTGCCGCCTGGCAAAATCGCGCCGTCGCGTGGCTTTTCCGCATACGCCGGATAGACCGCCGAAGCCAAAATAAGCAAAGCAAGAACGGCGGGACTCCTCCGCCCGGTCATTTCCCGCTCTCCATCAAAGCGCCGGCGGCTTCGGGCTTCCCCGCCCCGGTGTCGATCATTGAGGTCACCTCACCGCCGAACGAGACTTTGTGGCCGTTGTCGCTGACATCCAATTGCTTCGCCGCGATCGTCCCGCCGTCGAGAATGACCCTGACCGGCTCCTCGGAGACAAGGCCGCCGGTGGTGAAATCGATCCGCGCGGTTCTCAGCCAAATGTCGTAACCCGTGCTACTTGTGATTCGAATGTCGCCTTCCAAAGTCATTTTGTCGTGCAGGCTGTCGTAGATGCCCCGCGCGGCGCTCACCCATGTTGTCGAGGCGTCCGCCGCCCCGATCTTGGAATCGATGCCGAGCAGTTCGATGATGTCCGGCACTGTAATGTCCTGGGTTCCGGAACGCGCCTTGACCTCAAACGGGCGGCCGTCCGTCTGAACCCCGGAGATTTTCGGAAAATCCAGGGTGATCTTCGTGCCGTCGAGCGCGGCCCGGCCGACGGAAATGTCGCCCGGCCGGTGCCTTAAAGGGTTCAAGAGAGCCACCGCGGCGATGAGCGTGATCGCGAGAAGCGAACCGGCGATCGCGGCGCGGCGAAACAACCGCACCCGTGCCGAATGACGGCGTGCCGCCTTGAAGCCGCCGCGCCAAAGTGCCGGCGTCACGTCGAAACGCACCGCGCCGGAGTCCGCCGCACCCGTGCCGCCTGACGATTTCTTCATGCGCAGAGCTTCGTTCTGAGACAAAGGGACACAAGCTCCAGGCTGCGCGAAATTCCTCAAACCACGATCGAACATGGTCACGGCTATAGAGATCCTAAAAATTCTTAATAATCTGGTCGCGTTACCTTGATCGGGGCTTTGTTCCGCCCCGGCAAGCGATGCCAGGGCGGGCGCGAGGTTGCGCCCCGCATTGCTCAGACAGCAAGCAAGAAAGGCGAAGTCATGGCGGGATCAAGCTAGGGCTATGCCTATTGATGCGAAAATATATCCGCATCGGCCCAGCCCATCAGATCGAGACGCGCCCTTGAGGGCACAAAATCGAAACAGGCGGCGGCGATCTCGAGACGGTGCTCGCGCTTGAGCATCGCGTCGAGGCGGTTGCGCAAGGCATGCAAATAGAGGACGTCGGACGCCGCGTAGGAAAGCTGCGCCTCCGACAGCGTCGCGTCGCCCCAATCGGTCGATTGCTGCTGCTTGGATAGTTCAACCCCGAGAAGTTCGCGTGTCAAATCCTTCAAGCCGTGCCGGTCTGTATAGGTCCGGGCGAGCTTGGAGGCGATCTTGGTACAATAGATGGGCGCCGCCATGACCCCGAAGGTCTTGAACAAAACCGCGACATCGAAACGGGCGAAATGAAACAGTTTTGTGACCTTTGGATCGGCTAGGAGCCGCTCGATGTTGTTCGCCCGCGCCTGGCCGGAGCCGATCTGAACGACATCGGCGGACCCGTCGCCGCGCGACAATTGGACGACGCAGAGCCGGTCCCGATGCGGAACCAACCCCAAGGTCTCGGTGTCGATCGCGACGCAATCGCCAAAATCGGCAGCGTCTGGCAGATCGCCCTTGTGGAAGCGGATTGTCATCGCCCGGCGCCCGCGCGGGAGGAAATTTCCGGATGGCAGGGGGCTCGCGGACAATCCATCGGGCGCGCCTATCATTGCCCGCGAAACTTAGCAAGCGCGACGCAGCTCCCGCACGCCGGGGATTTTCTCCTCAACCAGCTGGCAAACTGGCCAGCGATGCGAATTTCCGCCGCGCCCCGGCGAGGGAACTTTTGGCGAAGGCCGATGTTTAGCCCGGCAATCGAGGAAGATTAAGGAGAAACATGATGCAGAAAAAATTCGGAATAGCCGTGGTTACGGCTCTGATCGCTTCGCCCTTCGCTGTCCAGGCTCAAGGCGTCCCCGCCGGCGCGGAACGTGGCGCAGCCGAAGGCAGCGCCGTGGGTGGGCCAGTAGGCGGTGCGGTCGGTGGCGTGGTTGGCGGTGTCGCGGGCGGGATTGGCGGCCTGTTGGGCGCCGATCAAGCCCCTCGCTTTCACGACTATGTGATACGCGAACACCGCTCGTCTTACCGCTACGGCGAGGATCCGGAGGTTGGAATGATCCTGCCGGCCACCGGGGTAGTCTTTTACCCAGTCCCCCGGGAATATGGCGTTTCCCCTGGCTATCGTTACACGATTGTCAATGACCGGCCGGTCCTGGTCGATCCACGAACACGCCGGGTGGTTCAAGTAATCGATTGAGTCATCGGTACAGGGGCGTTTTCCCCACGGCACGCCCCGCCAAGAAATATGGAAGTTGTCTCGACTGTGTAATCTTGGAGGTCAAAATGCTGAAAATTCTGAAGTTTGCCACGGTTGCGGCTTTGCTCGCCGCGCCTATCGCGGTTCATGCTCAAGGCGTTATTGGAGGAATGCAGCGCGGCGCGGCGGAAGGCAATGCCGCCGCCGGTCCACTTGGTGCTGTCGCCGGCAGTGCCGTCGGCGGCGCGGCCGGCGGGGTGAACGGGGCACTCGGCGTCCCTCGTTACCATCGCCATTGGGCGTACGAGCACCGCTCGGCTTATCGCCATCACCGGCACCATCGCCATTATTACTGAAGTGCCGCGCAGCGCTCCTTGGGCGATCATGTTTCGAGACGGACACTAGGCCCCGCGCGATGGCCTTCGCCCATCGCGCGGGGCGTCCCGGACTGCGTCCGTTGCTCGTCGATGCGCAGCGTCTCGCCGTTTACGTTCAAGGATGTGTGATTTTTTGCGATGTCCCGGCTGGCTAAAATGGCAGATTGTCGTCGTCAACCAGCTCCGTTTCCGAAAAGGCTCCACTCGGTAGCGGCAAATTCGTGACCACAAACAGGTTCAGGACGTCATCCCGGTCCGTGAACATTATCTGGCTCCGCTTCGAGGCGTCCAGCTTGTTGCCGAGCCAGTTCCGCGCCGCTTTGGTGATCGCCCCACCAGCGACGATGAACGCGTGATCCACGAAAACACGCTTGCCAATCTCGGGATCGAAAATCTCGTGCCCGAGCATCATCGTCGCTTGACTATGGATTTCGGCGACGTTCACGTTTGCGGCCTTGCTGACGCCTGATGCATCCAGCTTCCCCTTCTTCGCCTGGATGCCAAAGTAGAGGACGTGCTGGGTCGGGAGGGTGAACTTCATCCACAAGTCTTTGCCGTATTCCAGGGCCTTGTCTTTGTGCCCGGCAGCAGTCACCCGATGGAAACCAAGCTGCCGGAAGAGTGGCAACAACACCTCCTCGATCAATGCGTCCTCTGCTGCGCCATCGAGATAGCAATCAGTTGTTCGCGCCTTTTGAGCTCGGACGCTGAGAATGGACGGTGCGGGTTGGGCGAAGCCGTCGCGACGGTGTTGGTCGCGAGGTGGCGCAGGTAGCATTGCTTGTCAGGCGCGTAGAACGCCTCAAACCCCTCACGGATGAGCGCAGCGTTTAGGAGCCCCCGCGCATCCTCTCTCTCCGGCCCTTCGTTCACCGCATCCCCCTGATCCATGAGCGTACGAATCACGCGCGAGAACGTTTCGGGCGGTGTGGTTGCATTGCGTTGCGGTTCCGCGAGGATTTCTCGAAGGGTCTCAGCAACCCAGTAGTTTCGCGTCGAGCCATCATGCTCGTAATCGGTGTCGCAATCCCGAAAAAACTCCGTTAGGTAGCTGCTGCTCCGGTAAGGGAAGAAGCTCTGCTCATTCTTGGCATTGTTGAAATTGCCGCGCATTGTTGAAATTGCCGCAGATCATGTCCGCGATCTGCATGAGAGTGCGCTTCTTGAATTCCATTGTGCCCATCCCATTGTGGGTTACCAATCAACATGATATAGTCTCCTTATGATTTATGACCACGATATATCGTGGTTTTTAACCGCACGGGAATGACCATGAGCGAAAGCACCAGTCACGACAGAGCAAAGAACTAGGCGACAAGGAAAGGCGGCGAAATCGAAGTTCCGCTTTCACGGAACCGTCGCCCCGACGCTCTTACAAAAGGCGGCAAGCAGGCAACTGAGATTGAGCGGAGCGGAAACCCCGCGATGTTGGAAAGGGCGGCGCAGCGTCTCGGCGCCTCTGAGTCTCCACGAGGAGAGTCCTGCAAGTGCCGCAGAAAGATATGCCTGCGGCAGCCGACGCCATGCGCAAGGTTGGCATTTCCGGCACGGTGAAGAATCTCGGCCAATTGTACCAAAATGCTTCACGTGAAACATTTTGGTACGATTGACGGGCGAAACCGGACAGGCGCGTGAAAACACTGCCGCGAGGACGAGGTGGCTCGTCGAATATGAATCGTCCTTTTCTCCACCGCGAGCGCGGCTTCGGCCCTTGCGCCACCATTGAGAGGGCTAGATGGCGAAGCTCGATCCGCAGCCACAGGACGCCGTCGCCGCCGGATTGTCGATTTTGAACATCCGGCCCATCACATCGTCGATAAAGTCGATCCTTGAGCCGCGCAGCAGATCGAGCGAGACCGGATCGATCGCGACCGTCGCGCCGTCGCGCTCGATCACGAGATCGCCGGAAGATTGTTCGATCGAAATGTTGTAGGTATAGGTAAACCCCGAGCAACCGCCGCCGTCGACGCCGATCCGCAGAAACGAGCCCGCCGGCTCGCTCGTCAAAATCTCCGCGATGCGCCGGGCGGCGTTTTCGGTGAGTTCGACGGCGGCTTCCGCTGTTGCTTCGCTCATTTTGACTACCTCGAAGGTGGGCTTGGACAAAGGGACGCGTGGACCCGCTTGCCTCCTCTTGAGTTAAGTAAGATACGTCGGGAGGCCCGCCTCTGCAATGAGTCGCGCGGCGCAATCCAGGTTTTCATGGCAAATTGCCACTTTTCTCCCGCCTTCGCTGGCGTCCCCCCGCGCGCGCCTTACGCCGCCGATGCGGCACGAAGCCGCGGGCGGTTGATCGCGGAGCCGCATTCGCCGTCGCGCTCAGTATTTCAGCGCGATCGCGACCGCATCATCCATTGCACGGCCTTCCGGAGGCTCGCCCACAAGACGCAGGTCTTCGTTCCGCACGAGGGCGACCATTTCCGTACCAGGCTCACCCATTCGCTCGAAGTCGGTCAAATCGCGCGCACGCTTGCCCGCGCGCTCGGCCTCGACGACGATCTCGCCGAGGCGCTGGCGCTTGCCCATGATCTTGGCCACACGCCGTTTGGCCACACTGGCGAGGATGTGCTCGACGAACTGATGGCTCCTTACGGCGGCTTCGATCATAACGCCCAGGCGTTGCGCATTGTCACCAAGCTCGAACGCCGCTACGCCGCCTTCGATGGACTCAATCTGACTTGGGAGACCCTGGAAGGGCTCGTCAAGCATAACGGCCCGCTTATGCAAGCCGATGGCAGGGTGGCCGCGCGTTATGCGAAACGCGGACTTCCCGCGGCGATCGTTGAATATAATGCGGTTCATGATCTCGAACTTGCGCATTTCGCCAGCGCCGAGGCGCAGGCCGCGGCACTCGCCGACGGCATCGCCTATAACGCGCATGACCTCGACGACGCCTTGCGCGCGGGCCTCATCGATTTTGGCCAAATTGGCGAGGTCGATTTTCTCCGCGACATTGGCGGCGAAATCGCGGCGCTTTATCCTGGCCTCGAACCGGTCCGTGCCGTTCATGAGCTCGTGCGCCGGCTGATCACGTTTTTTATCGAGGATGCGATCACTGAGAGCCGGCGGCGGATCGCAGCCTCCGGGCTCGCGAGCGTCGCGGATGTGCGGGCGCAACGCGCGCCTCTGATCGGGTTTTCGCCAGCGGCGTTGAGCGCCGACAAGTCGATCAGGAACTTTCTGTTAGCAAACATGTACCGGCATAACCGCCTCGTCCGTATTCGCGAGCAAGCGGGTCTGATCGTTCACGATCTTTTTTCCCGGTTTTTCAGAGTCCCCGAAGTGATGCCGGCCGAATGGGCGGAGGCCGCCGCCAGGGCAGGCGCCGGCGAAGCTCGCCGCGCGCGCGTCGTCTGCGATTACATCGCCGGAATGACCGACCGTTATGCCGCCGCCGAGCATCGCAGGCTATTTGGCGAAACCCCGGAATTGCAATAGCGGGGCGCTCGAACCCAAGAAGGCGGATTAATACCGAGTCTCGTTGATTATGACCTATGCGCCCAATCGCGCATGCCGACGGACATGATTTTCCAAGGCATGTCGATGAGCTTGTTCCAAGCGAAACAGCAGTGGTCGAGAATGTCGTCGTTGCGGTTCGAGATCCCAAGATCATGGGCAGCGGCGTTATAGGACAAGCTCGGCTGCAAAACAGCGCGGCCGGATTACTTGATGTGGAGGGAGCGCCCAACCCAAAGGTGTTTTAGAGTATCCACAAGGGCAGTACGGATAGTGGATGGCATTGAATGGCCTTTGGTGCACAAATCGAATGATGGACGTGGAGCGGAATCTCAACCTTCAATCCCGGATCATCATGGCAATGCCGATTTATGAATTTTGGAGAGGAAATGCCCAATCGCCCTCAGTGCAATGTGGCAATCGTCGGCGCGAGCATCGCTGGCTGTACGGCTGCGATATTATTTGCCCGCAACGGCGCCCGAGTAGCTTTGATCGAGCGCGAGGGGGACCCCGCAGCCTATAAGAAAATCTGCACGCATACATTCAACCCAGCGCCACCCCGACAATCGAACGGTGGCGCAAATGGTTCCCAAAAGGAGATCCAGGCGAAGCTCGTTGTCGGTGCTGATGGACGCCAAACACGGATCGCAGAACTCGCCGGTCTCGCCGCGAAAGTGAAGCCGAACGGCCGTTTCTGCTATTTCGCGCATTATCGCAATCTTCCGTTGCAGAACAGCTCGCGATCGCAGCTCTGGGCACTCGAACCCGACGTCGCTTACACCTTCCCCAACGATGATGGCATCACGGTGGTCGCCGCCTTTGTGGAGCGCGCCAAGTTAGCGGAGTGGAAGGCGGACCCTGAAGCGGCCATGCTCTTCGATGGTCTGCCAAATGCGCCCCCTCTCAAAAAGGGGGAGCGGGTGAGCGCATTCATGGGCATGATCGAAATCCCAAATAAGATCCGAAAGGCATTCAATCCTGGTTTGGCACTAGTGGGTGACGCTGCGCTTGCCATTGATCCCTTATGGGGTGTCAGTTGCGGCTGGGCATTCCAATCGGCGGAATGGCTCGCAGAGGCCGTTGGGAACTCGTTTCAAAGGCCCGACAATTTGGATCGGGGCCTTGAGGCCTATGGTCGGCGGCATAAGTTTGAGCTTGCCGGGCATGAGTTCCTGATTTCGGATTTTTCGACCGGCCGCGGCTATAATCCAATCGAACGACTGATGTTCTCTACAGCAGCGCGCGACCCGGTCTGCGCGGATCATGTCTTGGCGTTCGGTAGCCGCTGCATAGGAGTTGCCGCGTTTCTTAGCCCCTCGGCCATGGCCCGCGCTATATGGGTGAATGCGCGCCACGCAATGGGAGCGAATAGAACAGGTCAACAACCTCTGCATTGAAGCTTTATTGCTCAAGCCAATGGCCAGCACGAAAGGAAGAAAGCTATAGCGATTATGCAGGACTTGGCACTCCCCACCGAACTCAGAAGGAAACGCAATAATGCTCCGACGAAGTGAAGTGATGGTGGACGGTGTGCGTTCGGTGGTGCTTCAAGGAGGTCCCGCGAGCGGCGAGGAGGCTATTGTTTTCGTGCATGGCAATCCAGGTTTCTCCCGCGATTGGGAAGAGCTACTGGAGCGGGTCGGCGAATTTTCCCGCTGTCTTGCCCCGGATATGCCGGGCTTCGGCCAAGCCGATAAGCCGTACGAGTTTGACTACACAGTGGCCGGATACGCCCGCCATCTTGGTGGTTTGCTGACAAAATTGCAAGTCCGGAGGACGCATTTAGTGCTGCATGATTTCGGCGGCCCGTGGGGTCTGGCTTGGGCGATCGCCAACCCAACGGCTGTCGCAAGTGTGACTTTGATCAACACAGGTGTGTTGCCCGATTACCGTTGGCATTATCTTGCCCGTGTCTGGCGCGCGCCGATGTTGGGTGAGATATTCATGGCATCCAGCACGCGCCGCGGCTTCCATCTTTTGCTCAAGCATGGGAACCCGCGTGGACTGCCAAAGTCCTTTATCGACGGCATGTTTGACCATTTTGATTCCGGTACGAAACGAGCGGTTTTGCAGCTTTATCGTTCCACCAATAACCCTGCAGAAATGGCCGAACGTTTTGGCGACGTTTTTCGGAGCTGGACCTGCCCGACGCTGGTCATCTGGGGCCGTTCCGATCCCTATATTTCGGTCCGCTACGCCGAACGCCAGCACGACTATTTTCCCAGAGCACAGGTGGTTGTTCTCGAAAGTAGCGGCCATTGGCCCTATGCTGACGACCCCGAAAGGGTCGCAGCGATTTTGTTGCCATTTCTGAAGATGGCATTGCCAAATGTGGACATCCCGTAGTCGCGCTGGTGCTAAACCGGAGACTGGGCCTATCGGTCATGATCAACGAGAAAGGTATAAGCCCTTGTTTGATAGCATTTTCTCGCGGCACGCGGCTGATCTGCCGCGAAGCTCGTTACGTTGGTGAGAAATGTACCTCTTCGCCAAGTTCCACGAGCTGATCGCTGCGATTCTACGCCGGATTGCCGCGCAGGGCCGCTTGCCCGCGGACCTCGATTTGCGCCGCTTTGCCGTCGAGCCTCCGCGCGACCCGGCACATGGCGACCTTTCCACCAATGCCGCGATGGTCTATGCGCGGGAGGCGCGTTTCTTCTTCGCCAATCCGCGCCAGCTCGCCGTGGAGATCGCCGCCGCGCTCGCAGATGATCCAGACGTCGCCGAAGCCGAAGTCGCGGGGCCGGGCTTCATTAATATTCGCGTGACGCCGGCTGTTTTTGCCCGCGTCTTGCGCGCGGCGCTCGAACAGGGACCGCGCTTTGGCCGGCCGGCCTTGGGCGGCGCAAAAAAACTTAAGATCAATGTCGAATATGTTTCGGCGAACCCGACCGGTCCCATGCATGTCGGGCATGGCCGTGGCGCGGTGTTCGGCGACGCGCTCGCCAATCTGCTGGCCTTCGCCGGCCACGAGGTCACGCGCGAATTTTATATCAATGACGCCGGCGCCCAGGTCGATGTTCTGGCCCGTTCCGCCTACTTGCGCTACAGGGAGGCGCTGGGCGACGCGATCGGCGAATTCCCGGGCGGTCTTTATCCCGGCGATTACCTGAAAAACATTGGTGCGGCGCTCGCGGAAAAATATGGCCGCACGCTGCTAGAGCGTCCGGAAACCGAATGGCTTGACGAGGTGCGCGGCGTCGCGATCGACGCGATGATGGCGATGATCCGGGCCGATCTCGCTTGCCTGAACATAGAACACGAGGTTTTTTTCTCGGAGCGTTCGTTGACTTGTAGCGGCGCGGGAGATTTGGTCGCCGCGGCGATCGCCGAGCTGCGGCGGCGCGGTCTCGTCTATGAAGGGCGCCTTCCGCCTCCGAAAGGGCAGCCCATGGAGGATTGGGAGGATCGCGAGCAAACCCTGTTCAGATCGACGGCTTTCGGCGACGACGTCGATCGGCCGCTCATGAAATCGGACGGATCCTATACCTATTTCGCCTCCGACATCGCCTATCACAAAAGCAAAATCGACCGCGGCTACGCGCTTTTGATCGATGTTTGGGGTGCCGATCATGGCGGCTACGTGAAGCGGATGCGCGCCGCCGTCGAGGTTTTTTCGGAAGGACGGACCCGGCTCGATGTCAAGCTCTGCCAATTGGTTAACTTGATGCGCCATGGCGAGCCCGTGAAAATGTCGAAACGATCCGGGCAATTCGTAACGTTGCGTGACGTCGTTGACGAAGTGGGCGTGGACGCGGTTCGTTTCATGATGCTTTTTCGCAAGAATGACGCGGCCTTGGAGTTCGACTTGAGCAAAGTGATTGAACAATCCAAGGATAATCCGGTTTTTTATGTTCAATATGCCCATGCAAGGTCAAGATCCGTATTACGGCAAGGGCTTACGACGATTCCTGGAATTGATATCTCAAGCCCGGCGCTGGCTGCGGCGGACCTCGGTCTCTTGCAAGACGAAGGGGAAATGGCGCTGATCAAGCTCATCGCGCAATTTCCCCGGATTGTCGACGCGGCGGCTCTCAGCGACGAACCGCACCGGATCGCGTTTTATTTGCACGACCTCGCGTCGAGCCTGCACTCCCATTGGACTCGCGGCAAAGATCGGCCACAATTACGATTTCTTAATGAAAAGCGGACAGATTTAACTGTCGCGAGGCTGGCTTTATTAACGGCGCTGGCAACGGTTCTCGCGTCCGGGCTTGGGATTTTGGGGGTGAGCGCCCCCGAGGAGATGCGATAAGGCTCCTGCTTTCACGCCGCCGGGTAATGGTTCCACTCGCGGCGCGTCGGCCGAAGCGGCAATAGTGCTTGAACGCGAGAGAAATAGGCGCCAAGCAAGCGCACGAGCGCAACAAGTGGCGAACGCGAAAACCAGTTGCGCGACATGGATCGCGTGAAAACCAACCGCGATCGCGTTATGTTAAGATGGTAAGGAGTTCAGCGCATGACCCGGTTCGAACCGGCCAGATCATGCATGTGAGATTGCGTAAACACTGCCCAGCGTGGGATGCGCGATTATAATGACGTGGATTGGCGAGTTCGTCCGCCACGAAGTCGCGACAGGAGGGTGAGTAAGATGAGCGAGCCAATTGTAAAACGACAGCCGATGATCGATCTGGAGGAGTTCGAAAGGCGTCTGCGCAAGCCGCTCGCCGCGAGCCAAGGGGACGACGATCCGCTTGCCGAACTCGCGCGCTTCGTCGGCGAGCAGGAGGACCCCTATAAGACTGTGTTTGAACCGCTGAGTCGGCGTCCCGCCGGATCTTTGCGGCGCGGGCCGGATCACAGCGAAGGTGAGGAGCGCGGCGCGCACGAGCCCCTCATCGGAGGCGATTTCGCCGCAATCGAGGCAGGGCTGCTCGGCGCCGCCCGGCATGAAAGTGGGGAGAACCTGTCCCTATCCGAGGAACTGGACGGTTGCGAGGAGGCGGACGGCGCGGAACACTGGCGCTACGAGGACGCCGCGGAGGGTTCCCGGGAGGCCGGTCCTCCCTTTGAGGAAATCAGGTCGCGGCGCCCGCTCTATGTCATGGCCGCGGTGATCGTGGCTGGAATCGTCGGCATTGGCGCCAGTTTTGGCTTCAAAGGCGCGGTTTCCCCTCAAGAGGAGGTCGCAACGATCAAGGCTGCCGACGGGCCAGCCAAGATACACCCCGAAACGGCGGCAGGCACGGAAATTCCGGACCAAGACGCCTCTATTCTTGGCGGGTCGCCGCAACAGCCGCCAGTCGCCGTGGTTAATAATGTGGAACAGCCCGCCGATTTGACCGCGCCAGCGAACATGCCAGATGCGCAGGCCAACCCGGCGCGCGCCATCGCGGGTCTTCCCACCGGGGCGGCGAGCGTTCCGGTGCCGGCCCCGCCGGCACCGGCTCAGCCGCAACCGTCCGCCGAACCGCTCAGCATCGACGACATTCTCGAGCCAAAAAAGGTCAAGACCGTTTCGGTTCGGCCGGACGGCACGCTCCTGCCAAACGACGCGCCGCCACAGGTTACGGCGACCGCCGTTCCCGTTCCCGCCGCGCGCCCCACAGCGGCGTCCATGGCCAAGGCCGCAACGCCAAAATCGGCGGCGCGCGTGGCGACGACACCCAAGCCGGCCGCCGATGCAAACGGCAATCCGCAGCCGCGAACCTCCATTGCCGCCAAGGCCAAGCGGGTAGAGGTCGCCGACGCGCGGGGCCAGGCGCCAGCCGCCGGGGCGGCACAGACGTTGCCGGGGAGTTTCTCGGTACAGCTCGCGGCCCCAGGGACGGAGCAAGAGGCGCGTGAAACAGAGGTTCGGCTGTTGCAAAAGTTCGGCGCCGAATTTGCGGGGTTCCACACCACGATCCACAAGGCAGCGGTCAGCGGTAAGCCAGTCTACCGTGTCCGGGTCGGCGGTTTGCCGTCGCGGAACGAAGCCATTGCTTTGTGCCAAAAAGTTCAAAGCGGCGGGGGCAATTGCTTCGTCGCCAAGGACTGAGGCGCCCCTCAGGGGGCGCTTCAGCTTGGCAACGCACGGGTACTGTAGTTCGAGCGTGAAGTGTTGACGGCAACACGGCAACCCGAATGCCCGGAGCGTTATCCTGTGGACGCCCGCGGCGAAGCCGCGGCGGGGCTTGCGGCAACGGTTGGCCGGCAAAGTGCGATAGGGTGCGGCAAGCCCCGGACGGGGAGCGCGATTCGTTGGATTTGCCTTTTGTTCAAAATGCCGCGGAGGCCACGGAGGAAGACTCCTTCGTGGTCGATGTCGAGGGTTTTGAAGGCCCACTCGATCTTTTGCTCGACCTCGCGCGCCGGCAAAAAGTGGATTTGAGCAAGATTTCCGTGCTGGCGCTCGTCGAGCAATATCTCGAATTTATCGCGGCGGCGCGCCGCCTGCGTCTCGAACTCGCGGCGGATTATCTCGTCACGGCGGCTTGGCTCGCCTATTTGAAGTCGCGCCTTTTGCTCCCGCAAGCGGCAAAGGGCGGGGAACCGGAAGCCTCAGAACTTGCCGAAGCATTGCAGTTCCGGCTTCGCCGCCTCGATGCGATCCGCGCCGCCGCCGAAGGGCTTGTCAACCGGCCCCGTCTTGGCCGCGATATGTTTTTGCGAGGCCTGCCCGAGCCGGCCCTCGCCGGCGGCGCGCCGCGATGGCGGGCAAGCCTTTACGAATTGCTGTCCGCCTATGCCCAGCGGCGTCAGAAGCAGGCGCTCACCCGGGTGACCGTGAAACAGCGGTTTGTCTGGTCGCTCGCACGCGCGCGGGATGAGATTGAAAAGTTTGCCGGGGGCGCCCTAGATTGGACGGTGCTTGACACTTATCTCATGGCTTTTTGCACGACGCCCGACATGCGCCGCACGGTCTGGGCTTCGACGCTTTCGTCTTCGCTTGAAATGGCGCGGGAGGGGATGATCTCGATCCGTCAGGACGCGGCCTTCGCGCCGCTTTGGATCAAGCGCAAATCGCCGGGGCCCCAGGCTTTTCCGCATGTGGTTCGAGGTTGAGCGGCTGGCGATGCGGGGCGGACGAGGAGGATTTGGTTTTGGCGGAACTGGCGCAACTCTTTGCTCATATTGAGCCAAGCCAACGGCGCGACGATGGTTTGGCCGAGGCCATGCGGATCGCCGAGGCGATGCTTTTCGCAGCGGCGGAACCGCTCGTCGAGAAGGACATCGAGAAGCGCATGCCACGCGGCGTCGCGGCCGCCGCGGTCCTCGCCGCTCTGAAGGCCGACTATGCCTCGCGCGGCATCAATCTCGTGCGGGCCGGCGGGAAGTGGATGTTTAGGACGGCGGCCGATCTCGCCTGGCTGCTCGCCACGGGGGAAGGCGAAGTCAAGCGGCTCTCGCGGGCGGCGCTCGAAACGCTGGCGATCGTTTCCTATCATCAGCCTGTGACGCGCGCCGAAATCGAGGATATTCGCGGCGTCGCCATCTCAAAGGGAACGCTCGATCTTCTGCTCGAGACCGGCTGGGTTCGTTTGCGCGGACGCAGGCGCGCGCCGGGTCGTCCGATCACTTATGGGACGACGGAAGCTTTCTTGATTCACTTCGGCCTTGAGGCGATAGGTGACCTCCCTGGTCTTGAGGAACTGAAGGGCGCGGGCCTTTTCGACGGCCGTCTGCCGCAAGGTTTTGGTATCCCGGAGCCTTGCGACGACATTGGACTTGCCGAGGACGAAGATCCGCTCGAAGACGACACGGGCGCCGATTTTGCCACCGGAACTCCTGTGGCCGAACCGGAAAAACCGGCGTGGCGCGAGGATCTCGGGCGCGCGAAAGAAGCTTTGCCCGCGCCCGAGGATTGCGACTCTTGATCGCCGCCGCGCCGCGCGGTAACGAGTATCCCGTCTCAAATCTTGGGCACAAATCTTAGGCTTGACCTCGCACGCTCTCTGTGGCCGGTGAGAACGGCGCAAGGGCTTCTTGTTTTTGTGGTTATGAAAGCCTAGGTTTTCGCCATGGCGGGAAGCATTCGGCTCGTCTCGCATTGGATAGGGAGATTTGCGTCATGGGCGGTCTATCGATCTGGCATTGGCTCATTGTCGGGGCCGTCATGTTGCTCGTTTTTGGCGGCAAGGGCAAGATTTCCGACATCATGGGGGATGTCGCCAAGGGAATAAAATCGTTCAAGAAAGGCTTGGCGGAAGAAGACCAAAAGCCCGAGGTGGAGCGCCCCGGCGATCCGCCGATGCGAACCATCGATCATCAAACCGCCGCCGACCCCGCCAAGATTCCAGACACCCGCAAGCTAGGTTGATCGCTCTGGAGATGGCCGGGTTGCGTTCCGGCGAACGGGGCGCGCGCGGGCCGCAGTGCAATCAAGGCTGCAGACTTGTTCACGATCATCGCAGGTAAGCTTTGAGTGACGTTTCGTCATGTTCGATTTTGACGCCGGCAAGTTCATTATCATCGGGATCGTGGCGCTGATCGTCATCGGGCCGAAGGAACTTCCGCGCGTCATGCGCCAAGTAGGTCAAGCGGCGGCCAAGATGCGGCGTATGGCGGCCGAGTTTCGCGGCCAATTCATGGACGCCATGCGCGAAGCCGGCATCGACGATATCAAGTCCGATGTGGCAAAGCTCGCAGAAAGCGCGAAGGCCGATGCCGGGATCGATCCGCTCGCCCAAATCAAAGCAGAACTTACGCAGGCCCTCGACGCGGCCGGAAAGCCCGCGAGCCTATCGGTAGCAGGTGTGCCAACGATAGCGGCCCCTTCCAATGCGGAGTCATCCCTGAATTCGATTGACATGCCACGCTTGCCCGAAACCCCGGGGGAAGGCGCCGAATCCCTGCTTGCGGCCGGCATTGCTCCCGCCGCCCCCGAAGCCGGGACAGCCGCCGCCGGGGCGATCGACACGGAGATGCGGGCGCTTGCCGATGCGCTCGCGGCCGAGAGAGGGGAGGCGCCCCGGCGCACTGAGCCGGACGGCGCGAAGACGCGGTGACTGTTCTAGGCGCCCCGGTTCGGTTACACGAAAGTAACCCATACCTTCCGGAACGAGCCACCCATGACCGACGCCGATATCGAGGCGACAAAAGCGCCCTTGATGGATCATTTGATCGAGCTGCGCGCGCGGCTCATCAAGGCGCTCGCCGCCTTCGTGGTGATGTTCGTCGTCTGCTTCTATTTCGCCAAGGACATCTACAATATTTTGGTGGTGCCGTTCGAACACGCCGCCGGTCCGGACGCGCGGCTGATCTATACCGCGCCGCAGGAATATTTTTTCACCCAAATCAGGGTCGGAATTTTTTCCGCCGCGTTTCTCTCCTGTCCGGTGATTTTCGCGCAGCTTTATGCTTTTGTCGCGCCGGGCCTCTATAAGCAAGAACGCAAGGCCTTCGCGCCTTATCTCATCGCCACGCCGGTGTTTTTCGCGGCTGGCGCGCTGCTTGTCTATTTTGTCGTCATGCCGAATTTGTTGCGCTTTTTTATCGGAATGCAGCAGGCCAAGGAGCCGGGACGCGCGCAAATCGAGCTGTTGCCGCGCGTCAGCGAATATCTTTCGCTGATCATGACCTTGATCTTCGCGTTCGGCATAACCTTCCAATTGCCGGTCGTTTTGACGCTTCTCGGGCGCGTCGGAATCGTGACGTC